>NZ_RZPH01000917.1:0-2447 GCF_004022825.1 Mesorhizobium sp. M7A.F.Ca.CA.004.04.2.1 | reverse complement strand
TTTCGCGCGGGGATGATTTCGATCGGCTTTTCAGCCTCGGGGAAGAGATCCAGCATGGCGTTCTTTTCTCTCGTCATCCAGCGAATTAGCCGGGCGGACTTCGCGGCGTCCAGTCGAAAGTGCTGATCGTCCGATCAACGTCACCGATGGGATGGCGATCGCCAGGCGAGTGCCGTTCGCACCAGCCTAACGCAACAAGACGTATTGAGCGCCAAGGTGTATTCCGAGCACAGGAACGGAGCGTACTTTTGGGTACGTGAGTTCAGCCCTACCGCGACGCGGGGAAGCGTAGCCATTCGCCGGGCGGCCTCACCTGAATATCGACATACCTAGAGCATCCGCAACAGCGCACCGCCTATCGAATACCCCGCGCCAAAGGCGCAGATCAGGCCGAAATCGCCAGGCTTCATGTCGGCGTGGTTTTCCGACAGCGCGACGATGGCGCCGGCGCCCGCCGTGTTGCCAAGCCGCTCCAGCACCATCGGCGCGCGGTCGTGGTCGACCTCGTGGCCGAACGACAGTTTCAGGATCATCGCATTCATGCGTGCATTGGCCTGATGCAGCCAGAAGCGCCTGATCGCCTGCGGCGTCAGCCCGTGCTCGGCCAGGAATTCGACGATGAATTTCTGCCCGGCAACGGTGACTTCCTTGAACACCTTGTTGCCGACCTGCTTGATCAGATTGCCTTCCAGATTGATCATGTAAGGATCATCCTGGGCGGTGCGGGTGTGATAGCCCAGATTGGTGCGGATGTTGTTCGACATCTGCGTCCAGACGCGCGTGTCGAGCACTTCGAAGCGCCCCGGCCGCTTGTCGCCCTTGGCCAGCCCTTCGACCACCATCGACACCGAAGCGTCGCCGAAGATGAAATGCGTCTGCCGGTCGCGAAAATTGAGATGGCCGGTGATGATCTCGGGCGTCGTCACCAGAATGCGCTTGTGCGCGCCCGACCGCACCAAATTGACGGCTATGTGCAAGGCGGCCGCCGCCGAAGAACAGCCAAGCCCCATGTCAAAGCCCGCGCCCTTCGTCCCCAGCGCCTCCTGCATTTCGATGGCGATCGCCGGATAGGGCCGCTGGTGATGCGAGGCCGAGCAGATCACCAGGTCTATATCCGACGGCTGCAGCCCGGCATGGTCGAGGGCCTTCTTCGCCGAGGCTATGCCGAACTCGGCCTCCAGCGACAGCGCATCGTCGGGCCGTGCGGGAATGCGCGGCGCCATCCGGGTCGGGTCGAGGATGCCCTCGCGCTCGATCACATGACGGGTGCGCACGCCCGAGGCGTGGACGATGAAGTCGCTGTCCGATTTCGGCAGCGGCGGCTCGCCAGTATCCTGGCGACGCGCGTTTTCCAGGTCGACCCAGGCATTGAAGCTGGCGACCAGTTCTTCATTGGTGATTGTGGGTTCGGGGATCTCAACGCCGATGCCGCTGATGATGACGCGATGCATGTCCAGTCCGTCCCATCCGCAGGCGTTGCGGGCTTCATGTGGGCGCCGGAACGCTCCGGCGCAACAGTTTTCTCACCGAGGCGGTTTACGCCGGCTTAAACCAAAGATCTGGGCCGACTGAAGCCGATCCCTCGACATGGCCACAGCCAAAGCCAAGCGGCCCTAAGGCGCCGCGCGACATGGATAATCAAGCTCGTTTTGCGACAATGAAAATGCGCGGAAAGCGCAAGAGCACCTTGCCATCAGCCGTCTTCTGATAGGCCTTGGCGATCTTGGCCGTGTAACATTCGAGGAACATCGCCCTCTCCTCGGCGTCCAGCGGATCGAGGAACGGCTTCAGGCCCGTCGATTTCACCCATTCGACGATCGCCTGCGCGTCGGCAAGCGGATGGTTGTAGATGGTGTGCCAGATATCAAGCCGGTCGCTGAGCGGCGACAGCAGGTCATAGTAGAACGACACCGGCGGCAACGGCCCGCGTGCCGCGCCCTTGAGCTTTTCGGCAAATGGCATTTCGGCGGCGGTCTCCCGCATCAGGCGGTGGGAGTCCTCGCCCAGATTGTCGGGCATCTGGACGGCAAGCGCACCGCCTGGGGCGAGGAAGCCCATCAGCCGCTGGAACACCGCCGGATGGGTAGGCAGCCATTGGAACACAGCATTGGCGAAAATCACGTCGACCGGCTCCGCCGGCTGCCATTCGGAGGCATCGGCGAGATCAAAGGTGACCTCGGGCAGGCGCGCCCGCGCCTTCTCGATCATGTCGGGCGAAGTGTCGAAGCCGCTCACCTCAGCATCCGGCCAGCGCTCGACAAGCAGTTCGGTCGAGTTGCCAGGCCCGCAGCCGATGTCGACGACCCGGCGCGGGAAGTCCACCGGCACCTGCGCGACCAAATCCCGCGCGGGCCGCGTGCGCTCGTCTTCGAATTTCAGATATTGGGCGGCGGACCAATCAGCCATTTGAGCTCCTCATGCTGGTTGAGATCGCCGCCCTAAAACCC
>NZ_RZPH01000916.1:0-2449 GCF_004022825.1 Mesorhizobium sp. M7A.F.Ca.CA.004.04.2.1 | reverse complement strand
CCTTGGGGCCGAGTTCGGCGCACAGTTTGTTCAGCGTCGCCTCGGCGCGGTCGACCAGCACCACGGTGGCGCCGGCCGCCAGCATATGCCTGGCGCATTCGAGGCCGATGCCTGATGCCGCGCCGGTGACGGCGGCAACTTTTCCGGACAGTTCTTCGCTCATGTCTTGCTTCCTGTTGATGGGTTCAGGCCCGGCCATGGGAGACACGCGAGCGGCGTGCCAGCGAGTCGACGATGACCGCGATGGCAAGCACGGCGCCGGTGATCATGTACCGAAGCGACGAGGACAGATCGAGCAGCGTCAGGCCGCTGGCGATCGACTGGATGACGATGATGCCGAGCAGCGCCGAATACGCACTGCCGCGACCGCCGAACAGGCTGGTGCCGCCGATGACGGCTGCCGCGATGGCGTTGAGGTTGACGTCGCCGGTGCCGGCCTGCTGGCTGGCCGAGGCCAGGCGGGCCGCCGACAGCACGCCGCCGAAAGCGGCCAGCATCGAGCACAGCACGAAGGCGCTCGAATAGATCAGCCGCACATTGATGCCGGCGCGCCTTGCCGCCTCGCGGTTACCGCCGACCGCCGACATCGAGCGGCCCCATTTGGTCCGCGTCAGCGCGTAATGCATCGATATGACCAGGCCGACGAACAGGCCGAACATCCACGGAATGCCGCGCGCCTGGTTGAGATAGAAGACGATGAGTTCGAGAATGACCGTGATCACCACCGCCCGTATAACCAGGCCGCCGGTCGACGGCGCCGACAGATTGGCGGCGCGGCGGCGCGTAACGGTGCGCAGGCCGGTGACCAGCATGACGATGCCGGGCACGGCCGCCAGGGCGAACGAAACAAATTTCGGCATCATCAGCAGCTGGCCGAAATTCACCAGGTTCGAGCCGTAGGGCAGATTGATCGAGCCGGTCGAGCCGAGAATGTAGAGCTGCAGGCCAAGCACCGCCAGCAGACCGGCCAGCGTCGAGACGAAGCTCGGCATGCCCAGCCGGTTGAACAGCAGCGCGTAGAGTGCGCCGATAAAGCCGCCGACGGCGACAGCGGCCAGAATGGCGAGCGCCACCGGCCAGCCCTGGTTGACCCACAGCGTGCCGACCATCGCCGAGGCAAAGCCGCTGATCGAACCGACAGACAGGTCGATTTCGCCGACCATCAAGACGCAGACGATGCCGAGCGCGATGACGCCCACGGTGGAGCAATCGAACAGCAGATTGACCAGATTGCTTGATGATAGGAAGATCGGGTTGATGCTGGCAAACACCGTCCAGATGATGACCAGCCCGACGATCACCGGCAGCGAGCCGAGATCGCCCGAGCGGACCCGGTCGAAGAACCTGCGGATGGCGCCGCCGATCCCCGCCTCATGCTTGACGCGCACGTCGGCGCGGTCGAGCTGCGGCGGCACGGGGGCCGTCTGTTGCACGTCGCGGCTCATGGGCGTGGCTCCTGCGTTTGATCCTGTCGCGCCATTTGAGTCTGCTGGGTTTGGCGCCGCTCGGCGCGCCGCGACACCGAATTGTTCGACGCGCCGGTGATGGCGCTGACCAGTTCCTGGTTCGAGGCGTCGGGCGAGAAGATGCCATTGTTGCGGCCAAGCCGCAGCACGACGATGCGGTCGGCGACGGCGCGCACGTCTTCCATATTGTGGCTGATGATGACGACGCCGAGACCGCGGTCGCGCACCCGCTCGATCAGGTTGAGGACTTCCGCCGTCTGCGCCACGCCAAGTGCCGCCGTCGGCTCGTCGAGCAGGATGAGCTTGGGTTCGAGCAGCAGCGAGCGGGCGATCGCCACCGTCTGGCGCTGGCCGCCCGACAGCGAAGCGACCACTTCGCGCACGCTTGGGATGCGCGCCGATAGCTCGTTGAGCAGCGTCCAGGCGCGCACTTCCATCGCCACCTCGTCCAGCCGCAGCGGGTTGAGCTCACGACCGAGAAAGATGTTGGCGACGATGTCGAGGTTCTCGCACAGCGCCAGGTCCTGGAACACGGTGGCTATGCCGAGCGTCAGCGCCGCACTTGGATCTGCAAGCGTCACCTGCTTGCCGCGAAAACTTATCGTGCCTGAGCTCGGCTGATGCACGCCGGCCAGGATCTTGACCAGGGTCGACTTGCCGGCGCCATTGTCGCCGACCAGCGCCACCACCTCGCCGGCATGGACATCGAGATCGATGTCGGTGAGCGCCGAAACGGCGCCGAAATTCTTCGAAACGCCGCGCAGGCTGAGCACCAGCTCGCCTGCCGGAACCGGTTCGTCCGGGGTATCGATCATGCCAGGAAGCCTTTCAAAACCGGTTCAAAAATGTCGGATGAGCGCTGCCTGGCCACCGCGCGGTGGCCAGGCAGCGGAGCGGGCAAGGGTCGCGGTCAGTTCCCGATGCCCAGCTTCTTGCAGCCTTCCGCGTAACGATCGACGCAGAGTTCGGCCGCGGTGTTGATC
>NZ_RZPH01000915.1:0-2452 GCF_004022825.1 Mesorhizobium sp. M7A.F.Ca.CA.004.04.2.1 | reverse complement strand
CCTGGCCAGTCAGTGGCTTCGGCTTGTTGGAGGCGAGCTTGGCCTGTTCCAGCGACCAGTATTCGAGCGGGAACAGATCGGCCTTGGAGAGCGGGTGGAAACGGCCGACCGCCTCGGCGCCGCGCACCGCCTCGATCCACATCTCGCCGACATCCGAGGCGATCTTCGCGTCCTTCAGCGTGCGGCCATGGCCGAACATGCCGAGGCCCGGCACCAGCGTCAGCCGCGGCATCTGGTCGAGCATGGTGCGCTTGACGTCGTCGAGCGCATCATTGGTTTCGAAATAGGCGCGATAATCCTTGGCGAACGCGTCGACATGGCTCTTGATTGCCACCTTGTAGTCACCGGCCTTGTCAGCATCGGGCGCCGGCAGCGCCATTGGGCCGGTCTTGATGCGGATCGACAGATCCGGTGTCGACACGCCGCGTCCGGCATAGTCGGCGATCTCAGCCGAATTGATGAAATCGACAATTGCCGGCGAAGTGCGGAAATCGCTGATCATGCGGTCGAAGCGGCCTCCGCCGCGCGCTACCGCCACCGCACCACGCAGCATCGGCGCGATCGACGCCGGTGTCGCGAGCTTTGCCGGCAAGGCTGCCTTTGCCGCCTTCGGCTTGCCGCTTGCGGCAATGAAGTCCTCGGCGACATTCACATAATGGATCATCCGGTCGTAGGCCTGTTTGGCGTCGTCGCCGAAGGTGAAAATGCCGTGCTTGTCGAGGATCAGGCCTTCGACATCAGGGTCGGCGTCGAAGATATCTGCGGCCGCCTTGGCGAGGTCGAAGCCGGGCATGATGTAAGGCACGTAACCCATCTTGCTGCCGAACACCGTCTTCACCAGCGGCTTGGAGTCCTCCTGGTCGACGATGGCGAGGATGGCGGTCGAGTGCGTGTGGTCGACGAATTTGTGCGGCAGGAAGGCATGCAGCAGCGTCTCGACCGACGGGTTGGGCGAGGACGGATCGATGAGGTTGACGCGTTGCAGGGCAACCATGTCCTCGTCGGCCAGCCTGTTCAGCGCGCGCGCCTTGAGCAGCGGCTTGAGCTTGACGGCCGGCAGGCCCTGCGGCTCGATGATGCCCATGTCCCAGCCGCTGCCCTTGACGCACAGCACGTCCCACTGGTCGCCGACGAGGTCGGTTGCCGTCGTCTTGCAAGAGGTGTTGCCGCCGCCATGCAGGACCAGCCGTGGTTCGCCGCCGAGCAGCCGGGTCGTGTAGACGCGCAGCGCCAGGTCGCGGCCGACACCCTTTTTCGCGTAGTCGGCGACGAGTTTTTCGGCTGTTTCGTCATTCCACAAATTGTTCATGTTCGCTTCGTCCGGTTGTTTGTTTTGATGGTGAAACAGGATTGCCGCGACGCTTTGATGACAATGCGCCGGCGGCGGAGAGGAGGATTTCTAGGAGGCCTTTTCTGTCGTGGCAGCCGCATGATCCAGGAGCCGCTGCGCCATGTGCGCGCCGACCACCAGATGCGTGCAAAGGCCGCCCGCGATCGCCGCGAGCAGCGGTTCGAACTTGCTGTCCTCCTGCACCACCACCAAACGCCTGGCGATGGCGCGCAGCGAGGCAAGCTCGGCGGAGATCACCCGGCGGTTATAACTGCAGCCGAGCACCTTGCCTTCGGCGTCTATGATCTGCCCGGCAATCACGCCGGCAGCGCCTTGGCTGCGCAGATCCGCCATTTCTCTTGGCGTCAGCGCGCCGCATTTGACCAGATGGCTGTCGGCGTCGACCGCGCCGACCGAGTATAACGCCAGGTCGCATTCGCTGACACCCGACAATTGTTCCCGGATCACCGGCTCGGCACGCAGCGCCCGCGCGAGTTCTTCCGTCGACAGCACCAGCGGCGCGTAGAAATTGAGCCCCTTGGCGTTGAGCCGCCGGGCGATCTCCATGGTGCATTGGTCGGGGCGATAGGAATAGGGTGCGCCGAGATTGCCGCAGAGCTGCACCACTGTGACATCCTGCAGATCGGCATAGGACATCACGTCGGCGATCATATAGACGGTGCGGCCCCAGGCGACGCCGATGCGGTCGCCCTTCTTGACCAGTTCGAGAAAGACGCTTGCCGCCAGCACGGCGATTTCCGTCGACGGGTCGGCAATATGATCATTCTCCGGTGCGATCCAGACGGCGTCGAGGCTCAACGCATCCTCGAGCTTGCGCGCCAGCACGTCGTCGGTGAAAAGCTGGGTCGAAGTCGAGATGTTGACGATGCCGGTCTCGCGCGCCTTGCGCAGATACATGGCGACCGAGGCACGGGAAATGTTAAGCTGGCTCGCCACCTGGTCCTGCCGCAGGCCATGGGCATAGTAGAGCCAGGCGGCCTTGTGGATGAGTTGTTCTGCCGGTCGGATCGCCATGCCGTCTCCTCGGCTGACATTATTCACGGCTCTCGACAAAAGTCAAACTGGGCAGAGGTATGCGATACTCCCGCTTACGCTGAATCT
>NZ_RZPH01000914.1:0-2457 GCF_004022825.1 Mesorhizobium sp. M7A.F.Ca.CA.004.04.2.1 | reverse complement strand
GTCAGGAACTGCGCCAGCGGCTCACTGTCGAATGCTCGTTTGACCGCGCCGAACGGCCCCTCGGCGGTGAAATTCACGACCGGCTCGGAGCCGACCAGTGCCTCGTCGCCAGGCCGATAGGTGATCGCACCCTTGGCCGACACCGTGGCCGCGTTGAGATCCGCCGTGACGTCGGCGGACAAGGTCGCCGCCGGATTTTCCAGGCTGACCGGTGGCGCCCGCAGCGTGCCGCCGGCAACCGTGAAAGCTATGTCGGCATCGCCAGCGGCAAAGCTGCCGTCAGCGGCGATGTCGGGCGCAAAGCCGGCGGTCTTGGCCGTATCGATATCGCGCCCGATCGCATCCGCCTTGGCGAGGAATGCACTGAACGCATCTGGATTGACGCCAGCAACTTTCACGCCCTTCAACGCCGCCGTGCCGGAGCCGGACAAGGCGGCCACCATCCCTTCGACCGATTTGCCGCTGCTTGACAGCGCCGTCGAGAAATCGCCGATGCCGCTGATGCCGGCATCCGGCAGCACGGTCGCCAGATCGGCGCCCGCCAGTTTCATCTGGCCAGAGAACAGGCCGGTTCCGTCATTGTTCTTCAGTTCGAACAGGCCGGTGAGCGCCCCGCTCAGCAATTTCGCCTTCAAATCCGAAACGCGGATGCCTTCCTGGTCGAGCTTGAGCGAAAAGGCGGCATCATAGGCGGTGGCGAACCGACCGGCGGCGAGCGCTGCCGTCGTCAGGTCTAGGTCGGCGGTGAACGGCAGGTTGGATTTCTGGCTGAACGGTGTCGCCGGCCACACGCCACCCTTGTTGGTTTCTTCCTTGTCGGCAAGAAAGGCGGAATCGCCGAACAGCGCCACCGCCATCGGATCGAGGTCGAGTTCGTCGAGCATCAGCGCCCCGGCCAGATGCGGCACGCCGGCCTTGCCGTCGACCCCCTCCTTTACATCGATATTGACGTCGCCGGACACCGCCGCTTCGTTGATAGCGCCGTTGAGTTCGTCCAGCACCAGCAGACCGTTGCCATAATCGCCCTGCGCCGAGAACGACGTCGACATGCCCGCCCCCATGCCCGGCAGGCCGATACCTGTCGTCATCAGCCATGGCTCGATGTCGGCGGCGTCGAGGCTGAGCTTGCCCTTGGCGGCGAAGCCTTGCGGCGTATCGGCGATCGTCCCCTCGAAACCCGCCTTGAAGTCGTTGCCGGCAAGGCTGAAATTCGTCGTCAGGCCGCCGCCGAGCGTACCCTTGGCCTGAATGTCGGTGCTCGCCTCGCCCAGCATGCCGAGCGGCAGTGCCGGCAGGCCGTAGAGGGCCAGCAGCGTGGTGGCATCAGGGTTTTTGGCATTGAAGGTAAGCGCCACCGGCGCTTCGAGAAGCTTGTCCACCGCCCCCTTTCCCGACAGCGATGCGGAAAAGGCCGAGCCGCCGGCCTTGCCTTGTCCGCTCACCGCCAGGCCCGTGGTGCCGTCGCCATTGTCGGCCGCACTCGCCACGAGGTCGACACGCGCATCCTGGAACAGCTCGGGATAGGCTGCGGCACGGCTCGCCAGTCCCTTGAGCACGGCGCTGTCGGGATAATGCCGGGCGGCGACGTCGATCAGCGGCTTCAGATCGACGGCAACCACCGATGCATCGAGCTTGCCGGTCGGGCTCGCCGGGAAATCCTTGATCCTGCCGGTGGCGCTGATCGAGGCGCCGGCCAGCCCGCCCACCGACAGCCGGTCGATTTCGAGCAGCCCGTCGCGCAGCCTGAGCGCCGTGTCGACGGTATCCGCGGTCAACCCGCCAGCGTTGACCGGCCCTGCCTTGATCTGGAAATCGAGGTCGCGGTCGGCAAAGCGATTGGCGCCCTTGTCGCTGACGAAGATCGAGGCGAAGGCCGCCAGCCCGTCGACATCGAGGTCGCCCCCTTCGAGACGCATCAGCACTGAGGGCTTGGCATCGTCGGGCTGGCTGGAATCGATGCGGCCGGAAAACTTCGCCTTGCCCAGGATCAATTCGAGATCGCTGAAGGCCTGGCGCTTCTGCGAGAGGTCGACCTTGGCCTTGAAGCCGGCGGCAGGGAGACGGCGGATCGCCTCGTCGACATCCTTCGACAGCCAGGCGGCAAAGCCGGAGGGTTGCGCCACGGCCAGCAGCAGCGAGCCGTTGAAGCCGAAATGACCCTCCAAATTGAGCACGAGCATGCCATCGGCTTCCAACGTGGTGCGGCCGGGCAAGGTCGCGGCAAGCGATTTCACCGACCAGCCGCCATCGACCGGCTCGGCGGAAAGATGCACGTCGCGCACCGTGGTGTCGCCGACCACCACCGCCGGCAGCTTGACCTCGACAGTGCCGGGAATGGTCGGCCTCGGCATGTCGAGCAGCGCCTGCTCAAACGCCGCGATGCGCTGATCCAGCGTCAGACCGGCGCCGGCTTCGGCGCCCACCGCCTCGTCGAACTGCACCTGCGCGCCATTGGCC
>NZ_RZPH01000913.1:0-2461 GCF_004022825.1 Mesorhizobium sp. M7A.F.Ca.CA.004.04.2.1 | reverse complement strand
GGCCGTTATCCTCTCCGATGCCATCGAGGGCGAAGCGCGCGAGGTGGGCGGCGTCCATGCCGCGATCGCGCGCGAAGTGGCGACGCGCAACCGACCATTTTCGAAGCCGGTGCTCATCTTATCGGGCGGCGAGACAACCGTGACCCTGCGGGCGAAAGGCAAGGGCGGCCGCAACTCGGAATTCCTGCTGGCTTTCGCCATAGGCATCAACGGCGTCGAAGGCATCCACGCATTGGCCGCCGACACCGATGGCATCGACGGTTCGGAAGACAATGCCGGCGCCTTCGCCGATGGCTCGACCGTGTCGCGCATGCGCTCGGCCGGTGTCGATGCCAAGGCCATGCTTGCCGGCAACAATGCCTGGACGGCCTTCAACGCGGTTGGCGATCTCTTCGTACCCGGCCCGACCGGCACGAATGTCAACGATCTCAGGGCGATTCTGATCAGGTAGCTGAAGCAATTCCAGGAAAAGTGTGAAGCGGTTTTCCGTCCGGAATTGCGAAAACAGACTGATCAGGCGGCCATCAGCCGCTTCACCAGCTTCATATCCTGCAGAAACCGTTCGCGTTCAGCCTCCTTGTCCGCGGACTCGCGGATGCGCAGAATGAAGGAGGGATGGATGGTGATGAACACGCGCAATCCGTCCTCGCGCTCGATCACTTGTCCGCGCATCTTTGTCACCGGGATCGCCTTGCCGAGCAGCGACATCGCCGCCGTCGCGCCGAGTGCCACGGCGAGGTTCGGCTTGATCAGCTCGAATTCCTGGTCGATCCACCAGCGGCAGGCCTGAATCTCACCGGAATTCGGCTTGGAGTGGATGCGGCGCTTGCCGCGCGGCTCGAACTTGAAGTGCTTGACCGCGTTGGTGACATAGACCTTTTGCCGATCGACACCGGCATCATCCAGGATCGCATCGAACACCTTGCCGGCCGGACCAACGAAAGGTTTGCCGGCGAGATCCTCCTGATCGCCTGGCTGTTCGCCGACGAAGATCACCTTGGCATTGTCGGGGCCTTCACCGAAGACGGTCTGCGTCGCGTCGCGCCACAGCGGGCAGCGGCGGCAGCCTTTCGCTACCTCACGCAACTCGGGAATCGTGTCTGCATCATCTTCCGGTGCTTCGGCGGGCTGCTTCGGCCAATGCCGTGCCTGCACCTTGGCGTGGTGCGGCGCGGGTGTTGTCGGCATCTTCGCAATCATGTCCTTGGCGGCCTTGTCCGCTCCTGCGATCATGTCTGGAATGAGCGAGGCCTCGGGAAGGTTCCGCCAATATTTCTTCGGCATCTCCTTCTGCATGGCTTTCACCTTCAGCCGTGCCGGGTTGAAGATGTTCTCGAAATAGATGCGCCACAGCGCCTCGGTATCGTCCTGATCAGGCGCATCGCCCTTGGCCGCGCCCGGCCCGATCGCCAGCCTTTCGCCATCCCAGTCGGCGGAGGCATAGGGCGTCAGGATCGTCCAGCGCATGCCGGTGAAACGCCTGACGAAGAAATCGGCGTTGCGCTCGACGATGAAATGATCCGGCTCGAACCAGGCGACATAGCGCTCATCGGCACCGTCGCCGATTTTCCGGAAGCGTACGAAGGCGTGCATCTTGTGGCTGTCGCGCCGCACCGCCTTTTCCATGGCCTCAAGCCGCCTGGTGTCGGGATCCGACGCGATTTCCAGCAGTTTAGGCTCATCGCGCAATCGCCAAAGCATGCGGTAGAGAAAGGCAAACCGGCCGGGATCGGAATGACAGAACGCCGTTTCGGCATGCCCGATGAAGTCGCGCGGCACGGCGAGTTGCGCGCCCGCAGGCACTTCAGGCAATTCTGCCTGATCGGAGCCCGGCGCGACATGCCAGCCGACGTCCTCGGGCCTGACCTCATTCAGGGCCAGCCGCCGTGCCGCGTCACGCCAGCCGGCAAAATCCGTCTCGCTGTCGAGCCGTACACTGTATCTGGCGAGATCAAGTTCAGCTGGCCGCATGATCAGAACAACGATAATTGTTCGCAGGAGGGGGCGATCCTGTCGCGCAGGCCGGCCTTGTCGGTCAGCGCACCAGGCGACCAGCCTTCGGCGATGATGAACGGCCTGAGCTTGGCGATCGACTGGCAGACCCGCCCGACATCCTCGAGCCGCATGCGCCGATGCCGGCGCGTCTCCAAAATCTTTGCCACCACCTTGGTGCCGAGACCCGGCACCCGCAGCAGAGCTTCGCGGTCGGCGCGGTTGATGTCGACCGGAAACTGCCCCCGGTTGCGCAGCGCCCAGGCGAGCTTCGGGTCGATGGCGAGATCGAGCATGCCGTCGCTGCTCCCGGCGAGGATTTCCGGCTGCGAAAACCCATAGAACCGCATCAGCCAGTCGGCCTGATAGAGCCGGTGTTCGCGCATCAGCGGTGGTTTCAGCAAGGGCAGCGACGATGACGAATCCGGAATCGGGCTGAAAGCCGAGTAATAGACGCGCCGCAGATGAT
>NZ_RZPH01000912.1:0-2466 GCF_004022825.1 Mesorhizobium sp. M7A.F.Ca.CA.004.04.2.1 | reverse complement strand
GATCGGCGTCGAGATCGGCGGCGCCTTGAAGAACGTCTTTGCCATTGCCGCAGGTGCCGTCACTGGCGCGGGTCTCGGTGCCAGCGCCCAGGCCGCCATGGTGACGCGCGGCTTTGTCGAGCTGCGCCGCATCGGCGCTGCCTTCGGCGCCAGGCCCGAAACGCTGATGGGGCTGTCCGGCCTTGGCGACCTGCTGCTGACCTGCTCGTCCACCCAGTCGCGCAATTTCGCCTATGGCCTGGCGCTCGGCCAAGGCAAGCCGCTTGCCGGATTGCCGCTCGCCGAAGGCGTGCCGACGGCGGCGATCGCTGCCCGCATCGCCACCGCGCGCAACATCGACGCGCCGATCATTGCCGCCGTCGCCTCCATACTGGACGGTGCCATCACCGTCCGGCAGGCTGTGACGGCCTTGATGACCCGGCCGCTGAAGACCGAAACCAACGATTGATCCCCACGACTTTGAACGATCAGGAGAAAAAGATGCTGTTTGCTGTGATTTGCAAGGACAAGCCCGGAAGCCTGCAGGTGCGCCTCGACACGCGGCCCGAGCATATCGCCTTTCTCGAAGGGTTGAACGGCGACAAGAAGCTGGCCTTCGCCGGTCCGTTCCTTGATGCCGAGGGCAAGCCCAATGGCAGCCTCGTGGTCGTCGAAGCGTCCGACCTGGCTGGCGCCCAGGCTCTTTCGGCGGCCGACCCCTACGCCAAGGCCGGGCTGTTCGAAAGCGTCGAAATCCGCCCGTGGAACTGGACGTTCAACAAGCCGGCGGCTAGTTAATCCCGGTCGCCCGCGCGACGCCTAGGAGGAGAAAGACATGAACTACTGGCTGTTCAAATCCGAGCCATTCAAGTTCTCCTTCGAGATGCTGAAGGCCAAGGGCAAGGCCGGCACGCAATGGGACGGCGTGCGCAACTACGCCGCGCGCAACAACATGAAGGCGATGCAGATCGGCGATCTCGGCTTCTTCTACCATTCCAACGAGGGGCTGAACGTCGTCGGCATCGCTGAAGTCTGCGCGCTTGCCCATCCCGACACCACCTCGGACGATCCGCGCTGGGAATGCGTCGACATCCGCGCCGTAAGGGATGTGCCGAACCCGCCGACGCTGGAGCAGGTCAAGGCCAATCCGAAGCTTGCCGACATGGCGCTGGTGCGGCTCGGCCGGCTTTCCGTGCAGCCGGTGACGCCGGCCGAATGGAAGGAAGTCTGCCGCATGGGCGGCTTGACGCCGGCTCCGTGACGGCGCTGACGCCCAACAGCGCGAGGCAATTCATTCTCGACAACACGGCGCTGATGGCGCCGCCGCACGTCCCGGAGATCCTGCTTCATCTTGCCGACGAAGCGCATGATTTGTGGCAGCGGACCGAGGATGAGCTGGTCGAGATCGGCCTGCCACCGCCTTTCTGGGCCTTTGCCTGGGCCGGCGGCCAGGGCCTTGCCCGCTATGTCCTGGACAATCCCGGCACGGCGCGGGGCAAGCGTGTGCTCGACTTCGCTTCCGGCTCCGGCCTTGTCGCCATCGCTGCCGCCAAGGCAGGTGCCGCCAAGGTGATCGCAACCGACATCGATCCGTTCTGTGCCACCGCGATCCGGCTCAACAGCGAGATCAACGGTGTCGGGACCGAATTCCTCGGCACGGATTGCATCGGCACCGATGCAGGTTGGGACGTGGTCCTGGCCGGTGATGTTTTCTACGACAAATCTTTCGCGGACCGGCTGATGCCATGGTTCGCAACGCTGAAGGCGCGCGGCGCCGAGATCCTCGTCGGCGATCCCGGACGGTCGTATCTGCCGAAGGCAGGGCTGGAGCCGCTTTCTGTGTATGAAGTGGCCGTCACGCGGGCGCTGGAGGATGCGCTGGTCAAGCGCACGACGGTCTGGCGGTTCGCTTGACGCGATCGCCGAACAGGCGTTCCATCACATACAGATCAGAGGGGGAGCTCATGGATTTTTCAGCAGTGAACTGGCTGGCGGTGGTCGCTGCCGCGATCGCCGCGTGGCTGTTCGGCGCCGCTTGGTACATGGGCCTGAGCAAGGCGTGGCTGAAGGCCGCCAAGCTCGATCCGGCGATGATGAAGAAGTCGCCGCTGCCCTTCGTCATCAGCTTCATCGCCGAACTGGTCATGGCCACCATATTGGCCCTGGTCGTCGGCGCGATGACCGGCGGCGAGCCGACATGGATCGCCGGACTTGTCTTCGGCTTCGTGCTCTGGCTGGGTTTCGTCGCCACGACGCTCTCGGTCAATCACCGCTACGAGAATTTCGGCTGGGACCTGACCCTCATCGACGGCGGCCACTGGCTCGGCGTGCTGCTGATCATCGGCGCCGTGATCGGCTGGTTCGGCGCGGCGGCAACCTGATCAAGAAGGAGTAGGGCAGTAAGGCAGTAGGAAATAGGGGCAGACGGAATCGACGCAAATCCCTACAGAATAGAGGGAAGGTACAAGGGGGAAAAGGGAGAAACGA
>NZ_RZPH01000911.1:0-2466 GCF_004022825.1 Mesorhizobium sp. M7A.F.Ca.CA.004.04.2.1 | reverse complement strand
CGCATGCGCTGGAGATCCATTGGATCGTCCAGCATGTTCTCTTCCACGAGCGGCTGGTCGAAAGGGTTGGCGGAACGCAGTTGCACGGTGCCGCGGCTCTTGGCCTCCATCAGGATCAGATTGACCATGGCCTCGCCGAACTGGGCGCTGTCGGACTCCACGCCGATGCCGCCATGGTTCATGGCGACGTAGAGAATGTCGTCGCGCTCAGCGCCCGGCACGCCCGAACTCATCCGCACACAGCAGTTGGTATGCCGCGCGTCGAGATCGGTCGCCTTGAATCCCGGCTTCAGCTTCAGTTCGATGCGGCAATAAGGATGGTCGAAGAAACCTTCGCCGACCGGCAGGTCGGCAAGCACCTCGATGTCCTTTCGTTTCAAGAGAGCCGCAGGGCCGATGCCCGAGCGCTGCAGGATGACCGGAGAGTGGATGGCGCCGGCCGAGACGATGACCAGCGGCGCCTCGAATTTGCGAACCTGCCCGGCCACGATGGCCAAAACGCCGATCGCTTTCCTGCCATCGAAAAGCACCTTGTCCACCGTCGCCTGCCCGATGATGGTAAGGTTCGGCCGGTCGCGGGCAGCTTCCAGATAGCCGTCATTGACCGACACGCGCTTGCCGGCTCGACTGTTGATGGGATAGGTGCAAGCCCCTTCGGCATCCGGAGCATTGAGATCGTCATGCCAGGGATGGCCGAGAGCCATCGCGCTTTGGCGCATGGCCTTGTCGACGCTGCCCCAGCTTTCGACAGGCGCGCGGTAGATCGGAATCGGGCCGCCGCTGCCGTGAAAATTGGCCGCGATCGGGTCATCCTCCAGGCGGCAGAAGAAGGGCAGCACGTCGGCTCCCGACCAGCCCTTGCATCCGATTTCCTCCCAGCGGTCGAATGCATGGAGCACACCGCGAATGGCAATCTGCCCATTGACGGCCGTCGAACCGCCAAGCCCCTTGCCGCGCCAGTAGACCCGGTGTTCCTGCCGCTTCGTGCGACGAGCCATCAGGTCGGGATACATGTATTGTTGCTGAAAATGGTCGGGAAGCAGCAGGTTGAAGGGATTTGGGCTCGCCATCTCGGCAGGTTGCTCGCCGCTCCGGTAGTCCGGCCCCGCTTCCAGCAAAAGCACGTTCGTGGCAGCATCTTCGGTTAGCCGGGCAGCAAGAACAGCTCCGGCTGCGCCGGCTCCGATAACGATGACATCAAAGGGCATGCCGCACTCCCTACATCCGATCAATGCACGGCTGACTCGACCGCGACATCATGTTGATTTCATTTGGGCACGATCATCTGCTGGCATTCAGGCTCAGCGATGTACGCCGGAACCAACCACCTTAGCCGCGCTGCACGACTGCAAGATCATCATGATTTGTTTTATATGTAAATATGATTTCGTATATGAACTCCCATCTACTCCATATGGCGTGCTGCCCCTTCCGAGTCGCGCCCAGGGAACAACTGCTTCCATGGAAAGTTAGTCCATGGCTACACCGCCGGTGAGCTTTCATGACAATCCAAGGGAGACAAATCATGGCGACTGCAAAAAGAGCGACGACAAAAGGACTGGAGGCTTTGTTCCTCGATGGGCTGAAGGACATTTACTACGCTGAAAAGAAGATACTCAAAGCCTTGCCGAAGATGGCAAAGGGCGCCGAATCCGAGGAGGTGGCCGCGGCCTTTGAGAAACATCGCATGGAAACCGAAGGCCAGGTCGATCGGCTCGAGCAAGTGTTCGAACTTATGGACAAACCGGCCCGCGGCAAGACCTGTCCGGCGATCGACGGCATTCTTGAGGAAGGGTCGGAAATTCTCGACGAATACAAGGGTGACCCGGCGCTGGATGCAGGACTGGTCGGCGCGGCACAGGCCGTCGAGCACTATGAAATCGCGCGCTATGGCACGTTGGTCGCGTGGGCTGAACAGCTTGGCAAGAGCGACGTGGTCAAGCTCCTCAACGAGACATTGAAAGAGGAGGTCGCGACGGACGAAGCGCTTTCCGGGCTGGGCGAAGGCGGTGTCAATGAGCGCGCCCTGCAGCAAGCTGCCTGACTGGGCGTCGTCGCCCCGGCGCCAAGCCGCCGGGCGACTTCGCGACCCGGCCTCGCGCCCTCTTCGTCGGTACCCTTCAGATGCAATCAGACCCACCCCGATACTTCGGGGTGGGTCTGCTGAAATCACACGCGATCAGCGGTTTTTGTGGCTTTGTTCGCCAGCTTTCACATGCTGTTCGTGGGTTCCACCACGCATGCCGGATCCATCGCCCTGCTGCCGTTGACCACCACCAGAGGCCTGCTGTTGCTGACGGTTTTTGTTGTCGGCGTTCTTGTGGCTCTGCTGGCCTGCCTTCACGTGCTGTTCGTGGCTACCACCTTGATTAGGCATTGTTCTTCTCCTTCACAATCGGCGAGGCGACAACCGCCTCGATTGCCTAAGACGAGTCAGGCGCGAACGTTCCCTCACGTAATATTTTG
>NZ_RZPH01000090.1:0-10733 GCF_004022825.1 Mesorhizobium sp. M7A.F.Ca.CA.004.04.2.1 | reverse complement strand
GCGAACTCTGTGTTCTAGAGCACCTGCTTAACCGGGCAGGCCGCATCGTGCCCCGTGCGCAATTGGAAGATCACCTCTATTCATTCAACGACGACGTGTCTGCCAACGCGCTTGAAGTCGGAATTTATCGTTTACGGGGACATCTGACCAGATCAGGTGCAACGCCACGGATCAAGACCATCCGAGGCATTGGTTACATCCTAGAATTGACTGACGCCTCGTCCGCATAGTTTGTCGAATCGAAAGAAGATCTATTTTGCTGATCCTTCAACATCCTTGCGCTGCGCTCAATTGGCGGGCGATCGCCAACAAGGTTACAAGACCTGCAGTGCCCCGTTACCTGGGCCATCTCCTCTGCGCGCTTATTGTGACTTTCCCACTTGGTGTCGCGGCGCAAAACAAGCAGGACAAAGGCCCGCCGCATGCGGCTTCGAATAGCATCAACGCCACGCTGACCCTTTCCTCTTCGCTCGGGGAGACCGTTCATCTGCCCGGGCCAGCCACGACCATCTTTGTTGCTGACCCCACGATCGCGGATTTTCAGGCGCCATCGAGCAAAACAATCTTCGTCTTTGGCAAGAAATCGGGGCGGACCAGCCTATTCGCCTTGGATGGCAATGGCGAGCCTCTCGCCGAATTGCGTATCGTTGTCACGCAACCGATCGGGGATTTACGCGCCATGTTGCGGGAGCAGGTCGGCGACTATCCCATCCGCGTCAACTATACGCCGCGCGGCGCAATCCTTAGCGGGACGGCGCCCGACGCAGAGGTCGCCGACACCGCAAAAAGAGTCACTGAGCAATATCTGGGCGACGGAGCGCAAGTCGTCAACAACATCAAGGTCGCTGGATCCCTGCAAGTTAACCTCAGCGTGCGCGTAGCCGAAGTCTCACGCAGCGCCATGAAGTCACTCGGCGTCAACTTGTCCGCCTTCGGTCAAATCGGCAATTTCAAAGTGGGCGTTCTAAGCGGAAGCGCTGCAAGCGCTGGGTCTGGTTCAACCCAGGGTGGCGGTACAGCAGAAATCGGATTCGACAACGGTGCCGTCAACGTCAGCGCGGTTCTCGACGCGCTCGCCAAGGAGCATATAGCTTCCGTCCTGGCTGAGCCGAACCTCACCGCTATGTCGGGTGAAAAGGCCAGCTTTCTCGCGGGCGGCGAATTTCCCATTCCTGTCCTGCAGGAAAACAGGCAGGTATCGGTTGAATTCCGTCACTTCGGCGTCAGTCTGGAATTTGTGCCGACAGTTCTCAGCAACAATCAAATCAACATTCACGTAACGCCCGAAGTCAGTGAACTGTCGACGCAAGGTGCCGTGCAAATCAACGGAATTTCCGTGCCGGCAGTTTCCACGCGCCGAGCCGATACGGTCGTCGAACTCGCCAGCGGCCAGAGCTTCGCAATCGGCGGTCTAATCAGGCGGAACGTCAACAATGATGTCAGGGCCTTTCCCTGGCTCGGAGAACTGGCGATCCTGGGACCGCTTTTTCGCTCGACCTCGTTTCAAAAAGAGGAGTCAGAACTGGTCATTCTAGTTACGCCTTACATTGTAAGACCAGGCTCCAACCCAAACCAGATGAGCGCACCGACCGAGCGGGCGGCACCGGCTTTGAACGGAGGGGGCGCTCCGACGAATTCCGTGACAAGTCCCCCGCGAGACCGCGCTGCTATCCGTGCGGGCGCGCCAAGCGCCCAGGGCGGTCTCGGCTTCATCATCGAATAGTGTCATCCAAAGATGTTGCGTTTTATAATCCTCTTTGTCGCTCTGGCACCAAGCGTAAGTGGCTGCACAAGCACTACGCCAGTTGATGTCGAACCATCGGCACCAATGCTTGTCCGAGAGGAGACCACCGTCCTGACGTTGCAAAGCCTGCGCGCTTCCGAACGGCAGCGTTTGCGTGTTTTCCTAGACAAGGCCAGTCGCGGCCGGTTCGATGCCATCCACCTCCTCATCAGCGGTTCGCCCCAGCTCAGCGCAGGGGTAGCCCATCAGGCCAGGCAGTTGGCAATCGAAGAAGACAACATTCAATTGCGCGATCAACACGACGCCGGCTCAGTGCGAATTGAGGCGATTGTCTATCACGCCCGTCCGCCGGTCTGTCCCTCATATGGTGCCTTACCCAATGAAGAATCCTTCAAACAGCCGCTTGGTTGTTCGACAGGACATAACCTGGCCGTGATGGTCAACGATCCGCGCGATCTGCTCGACAATCAGGCCGTCAAGGCCGGCGATGGCGATCGTGCTTCTGTACCAGTTGCAACTTACAGAACATTCGGGACGGATAAAGGTGGCTGATACCGCCCTTATCTCGGCAGCACTCCTACCGGAGATTGAAAGCTTCCAATCGCGTCCTGATCTAAAATAAAAGGAACCGCTGGATGCAATATAGGCGCTATATCGAGGGCCTTAGGGCCGTTGCTGTACTTCCGGTCGTACTCTTTCATTTCGGAATTTCGGCGATCCCGGGTGGCTTTAGCGGGGTCGATATCTTCTTCGTCATCTCCGGCTACCTAACCAGCGGAAGCCTCCTGGATGACCTTGAACGCGGCCAATTTTCCATCGTCAACTTCTACTGGCGCCGTGCCCGGCGCATTCTGCCGGCGCTCGTCTTTGTGATGCTTCTCACCTGCATTGCGGCATTGTTCATTCTTCTGCCACCGGATCTGCGCGGATTCAGTCTTAGCATCATAGCTACCTCGACCTTCTGGTCGAACGTTTTCTTCTGGAAAACGTCAAGTTACTTCTCTATCGATGCCGCGCTTCTACCACTGTTGCACACTTGGCCGCTTTCCGTAGCGGAGCAGTACTACATCTTCGCACCAATCCTGATGTTCCTAATCTATCGCTACATCGGGAAGCGCTGGCTGACGACACTTCTTCCGATAATTCTCTGCAGCTTCGTAGTGGCGGTGATGGCGACATCGCTGGCACCCACCGCCGGATTCTATCTGCTGCCGACCCGAATCTGGGAACTCATGTTGGGCGCCCTGCTCATGCTCAAATGCCCCTCGCCGCTGGGCAACCGATTCCTGATGGAGTCGGTGGGGGTGGCCGGATTTGGCCTTCTCGCCATCGGGTTCTTCGCGATTTCGGCGAGTGATCCGTTCCCAGGCTACAACGCCTTGTATCCATGCATCGGAACGGCCCTTCTGATCTATGTTGGCCAAAATACCCCCTCGACGGTCGCCACCCGCATGCTCGAAGTCAGGCCGCTGGTCTGGATTGGGCTCATCTCGTATTCGTTGTATCTTGTTCACTGGCCTCTCAATGCGTTCGCGCACTATCTTTCGTTCCAAAAACTCGATCCGTTGATGACCGGTGCGATGTTGGTGGCAAGCCTCGCATTGGCTGCATTCTCCTGGAAGTTTGTAGAGCAGCCGTTTCGACAGAAGAGGGCCTTCACCTCCCCGGGGCCTATCTTCGCCTTTTCAGCGCTCGCGATCGTTGTCCTTTGTGCCGGCGGAGCGGCGGGGGCGCTCGGCAACGGCTTTCCGCAACGGTTTCCGGACTATGTCCAGCGGCGCATTTCCGTCGGGGACTGGAGGAATGGCATCTGTTTCAACGAGGGCACCAGCCGGATCGAAAGCTGGAATATGGAGGATTGCACGCGCACCAGCGGTTTTCCAACAACGGTTTTTTTGTGGGGCGACTCCTTCGCCGCGCACTATGTTTCCGGCTTGGGTGCTAACATAAATCGATTGCAGGCGAACATCGTTGAATATACGTACGCCAGCTGCGCGCCGATACTCTATTACTACCCGTACGATCGTCTTGATTGTGTCCGGTTCAATCGCAAGGCCTTGGACGTCATCTTGGAAGCGGACATCAAGACGGTTATCCTCAGCGGTAGATGGAGTGACTATGAGGTCAGAGGTTTCGACGGTCTTCAGCAAACAATCGCTACGCTTCGTGCCCTGGGCGTGCGCGTGTTTGTCATCGGCCAGTCTCCGCAGTTCCCAACTGACGTCCGGAAAATTGCGTTCTTCGCCAAGCGCCAAAATCTGGACGATACGTCCTGGCCGATCGCGATGGACCCCGACGTCAACGAACGTGTGCGCTCATTTACCAAAGGCGCCACATTCATCGATCCGCTGAAATTCCTGTGCAGCGCAGGACGCTGCGCCTATTTCGATAGAGGAGAGTTTTTATATTTCGACTATGGTCATTTCTCTTCAGCCGGCGCCACACTGGCAATCTCGAAATACTGGCCGGCTTTTGGCAAGGACAATGCTCTTCCTAAGACGAAGTAGCGGCTCAGCGGCTGACAAGCACCAGTACGGGTCCCAGTGATAGCTCCTGCTTCCGCAGCAGCCGCGACGATGGAGCTGTTCAGGTTTAAGGCCCCCCGATAGTGACCTAGGATGGGTGCTGCCACGCGGCTCGGACTCAGCGTGCATTATCACGTAAATGTTGAGAGAATGAATGGCGCCGCGAAGGGCAATTCCAGCCGTCCAAAGCGACAGGCGTGTCGCGGCCTCGACATTGCAGTGGCGCTTACCTAACACGGCCTCACACTGCCCTCTAAACGGCCCCGAATTTGAACTGACGGCCCCTGGCCGGTTCATCGGGCAGGTCAAGGGCTAGGTGTAGTACACAGGGCTCATAACTTTCAGTTTCTAGTTGGTACGATGGGCCGTGGACGGTCGATGCAGACTTCAAGATGGCGAACGAAGCTCTCCATGCGTGCGTTGTCGAGGCAAGTGCCTTTGCCATGCTCGCGACTGGAGAGATTTCAAAATGAGCCTTGTAAGCGGAGAATGCCGCCGACGCTGTTCGGCTTGCTCGTGCCCTTGACGGCGGTAGGCTCGGCAGGGCCGAGGCCAGAGTTGCCGTAGTGGTCGTAATCGACCTCGGCTGTGACCGTGAAGCCGGGAACGACCATGTAGGCGACGTTTGCAGCCACACCAGCATCCTTGAGCTGATCACCCGAGACCTGAAGGTTGAACGAAGTTTTCTCGTCAAACTCGTAGGTGGCGCCCGCCCAGAAAGCCCACTGGCCGTTCCAGATTTTGTACGAGCCGCGCCCATGATTGGCAATTGCGCCGTTTGAGTCCTCGTTGAGACTGGCATTGGAACCGTAGCCGAAGAGTCCAAACAGCGACAGCTGGTTTGTGACAGCGACGTCGACGCGGATCTTGCCGGCAAAAGCTTCGTAATTGCTGTCATAAGCCGCGACGCCGGTGATCGAGCCCCAGCCTTGCGTGTATTTCAAGCCGGCGACAACGTGCGGAATATAGCTGTCGATAGTACCGGCTGAGCCCGATCCTTGTTCGAGCGAAATCACAGTCGAAATGCCGTTGCCGGCGTCGAAGTGGTACTGAGCCACGTTGGTGTCGAAGCCGGCCGACGGAACGAGCATACTATCGAGAACGTTGCCAGCGTAGCTTGCAAACGTATCGAAGGCCGACCCCTCCTTGCCAACTCGCAGGCCTCCCAGCTCGACCCAGGCAGAAGCCAGTGCGAGGCCGCTGTTGAAATCATAGTTCTGAGGACTGTCATGCGAGTTAGCGCTGTTGCCAAAATTCACCTGGGTTTCGGTATAGGTCGTCAACGCGCCGAGCTCGGTCTGCTGGCCGGTCCAAGTTTTGAACGTGAAGCGTGTGCTGTTTCGCCAAGTGCCTTGGTCCTCGCCAGTTCTCACGTCCGAGGTTCTTGCGCTGTCATACGATCGGACGTCACCCAGGCCGATATCGTAACGGACATAGCCGCCGATGCGCAGGCAGGTCTCGGTGTTGGGAATATAGGAATATCCCGAGCCGAGGACGTCGCAGATCTTGATGTACTCGGCCGGTTCCCGCTCGGCGCCAGCTGCTCGACCGACGGAAATGGTCATCAGAGCAGTTAAGCCGAGAAGAGGACTCTTGATGTACATGTCTAGATCTCCATGAAGGAATAAAAAGGATAGAGGCGAAAGAGCAAGCTTTTCCTCTAAATTTTGTGCGTGTTGTCTCCAATATGTGGACGCCAAAGCGCTTGACACGAGAGGTGAGCCAGCGTAAAAGCCACATGTACTTATAATAGTGTTTTCTGCTAGGAGATTCATTATCGTTTACATGTGAAACACTCCGGTCGGACCGCTGCAGCTCTCCGAATAGAGCAGCAAGCGACATGCCAACCTGAAGCGTAGATGCGGCCGACACCAAAATCGGGCCGACGCGCCTTCGTCTCGCTGGAATCACTTTTTTTGAGGGTCACTGCGAAAAGAAATGTGCGACACGGTTCGCCATGTTCGATATGTGACAGTCTCGTTTAACAGCGACGGCTTCCCGTCTGACCGCAACGGAGGCCGCGCCATCCGCTACCGAGAAGGATCACTGCGCGTACGCTCCGCAAGGGCTGCGCCAGGAACAGAGGGCGTGCACGTCCGAGGCGTCGCATGGTGGCCGCAGCACCTTTTCGCCGCTGTAAGTTCGCCGTGCAGGTACATTGCGCGGCCGGAAGCGAGAGGGAGCGCACCCTGAAACGGCTGCCTACGGCTCGCCTCGAGTAATTGGCGATGAACAGTATTCTCGAGAACTTAGTCTCGACGGAAAGAGCAACGAAAGGAAGCCGCTTGGACGAGCACGATCCGAAGGAAGAACCGATCGAGACCATTTTCCGCAACGGCACAATCACTGCCGTGGGTATCCTGCTTGCCTTTTCCCTCGGCTTCCTCACTCATTGGGCCGCGAACCCCTTGCCATGGCAACTCTACGATCTGTTCGCCGTAGTGCCGATCCTGCTCGGCATCGCACTGCAGATGAGAGCGCTGTCCATGCTGCTCGACATGAGTTCCTTGCGGCGCCCCATCTACGAACGCGCCAATCGCATTTTCATGGTCGGCCTCATCCAGACCGCGTGTGGCGTCGGCATGGCCATCTTGGTCGATCTTTTCGGGATATCGGTAGGGGGCACGCTGCCCGGCGCTTGACGACAAGCCACACCGCTCTTCGCTCGAAGCGACGTCAAGCCGGGGAACCTTGTGCACCCCCTAGCGGCGTCCTCCTTTCATCAAATGAGCCGACGTCAGCTTTAGAGCGTCTCGGTGGCTAAAGCCGGTATGGTTTTTCGGCCGGCAGGGAAGGCCGCTGGCTGGACCTGGATGGCGTCTGAACGAGGCTTGACAGGTCCGTTGCGTCGGACATGAATTTCGCATTGCAAAGTTCTTCCGCAGACGCCTCAAGCACACTGCACTGGCGTCACGTACTCAGACGTTGAATGCGGCACCGCACCATCACCTCAGGCGCAACCATGGCACGCGCGCTCCCCGGCGTGGTTGACCCCATCCTGTCCAAACGAGACTGCGACATAAGCGGGACGCACTGACTTAGGTCAGAGACCAGGACGAGCGCGCAACGAAAGAATGATGGATGAGCGACGTGGGATGACAGCTCCTTGCACACCTCAATCCTGACAAAGTACCGGGACCCCCGGCCGCCTTGGTATACCATCTATCCGACTGTGCCAGACTTCTCTGCGGCAGTTGGTGCTGACGATTATGAGGAATGGCTGGGGGGCCTCCCGGCCGACGAATCGGTGTCGCTCTATTTCCACATTCCGTTTTGCCGATCCATGTGCTGGTATTGCGGCTTCCCTACCGCGGTCATCCGTCGCAACGGCCCGATCCTTAATTATTTAGCGGTGCTGCGTCAGGAGATCAGTTTGGTGTCGGAGCAAGTGCGGCAAGGGCTGCCGGTGAGCGATGTGCATTTCGGCGGCGGAACGCCTCACCTTATCGGGCCAGCCGAGCACTTGGCGCTGATGGAATTTCTACGCCGCCACTTCGCTTTCAGCAAAACTGCTGCGATCGCCGTGGAGATCGATCCCCGAACGTTCACACCGGAAATGGCCGAAGCCCTGGCAGCTAACGGTGTCAACCGCGCGAGCATCGGATGCAGAGCTTTGATCCCGATGTGCAAAGGCGATCAATCGGATCCAGAGTAAGGTGCAGACGGCCGCTGCAGTCCAAAATCTCCGCCGGCATGGCGTTGGCCATATCAACTTCGACCTCATCTTCGGTCTACCGAAACAGACTGTGCAGTCCTGCATCCAGACCGCGATGGCTGCGGTCGCCATGCGCCCCAACCGGCTTGCGGTGTTCGGATACGCGCATATTCCTTCCGTGATAAAGAATCAGCGCCTAATCGAGCAGGCAGGTCTACCGGACGGCGATCTTCGCGCCGAACAGGCTGCAACTGTCGCCGAGACACTGGTTGGCGCTGGCTACCGGGAGATCGGGCTCGATCATTTCGCTCCGCCGGACGACGAACTTGCGCTAGCGCCAGAAGACCGGGCGCCTACGGCGTAATTCGCTGGGATACTCGGCCGATACTTGCAAAACGTGATCGGCTTCGGCGCGTCGGCTATTGGCCGAGTCCGCGAGGGGTATGTTCAGAACGAAGTAACACGGGATTCTTACGCCCGGCACATCGCAAGTGGACGTCTGGCGACATCAAAGGGTCACCGTCTGACCGACGATGACCGGGTGCGCGCAGCGATCATCGAGCGACTGATGTGCGATTTGGAGGCCGACGTGCCGACCATCTGTGCCGCCCACGAAATCGAACCAGCTCGTTTTCTCGATTCAGTTGAGAGTTTGGTGACGCTGGCTGAGGAGGGGATCCTGGACGTCGAAAACGGCTTCATCCGCGTGCGGCCGGAGCACCGCTTTGTTGTTCGCGCCGTTGCTGCTGCATTCGATGCTTTTCTCGCGAATCGATGAGTTGAGGCCACGACGCCGAAAGGCATCAGACCTTGTTTGGCGCTCGTCGGCATGGGCTCTCGCAGAAGACTCCGCAAGCGTATGCAGGGGACTTCCACTTGACGCCGCGTTCACCATCATCTCGCCTGGGTGCGCGCGAAAGCGCACAACCCGGAGCACGCTGCTCTCGGTGTGAGGCTGTGCTCTGCAAAGCACCGGTGATCCACCCTGTCCCTGGACAGCAGCTTGATGGCGTCATCTTGGAGGACGAGAAAAGATTGTCGAGGTACGGGTACGAATTGCCTCGGTCGTCCGTTCAATCGAAAGCACTGTCTGCGGAGGCACCTCTCCTTCATGCAGTGACAGGAGATGCTGGGCGACTTCCTTATCTGCTGCGGTGAGTCGATGATTTAGGCGGAGAAAGTCCATCCAGGTGGGGGTGCGGAATGTCTCCGTCCAAAGTGACGGTGTTTGCAGATTTCGCTGGAGCGTCCAGTTTCGTGCACCGGCACGGCTCTGGACGTGTCGCCGCGTGCGCATGGAGCCCAGAAAGGCCTCGATATTTTCCTCCGATATCAAATACTCGACCTTGGCCACGATAGGGCCACTTCTGGGTTTCAGATCGAGAGCCACGTCCGGCGGATGAAAAACTGAACTTTCTTGATCGGTTTCTTCCCAGGGACGGACCGGCAACACGATCCCCGCTGCTGCAACCAGCAACAGAGCGCCTGCGGCGCCCTCCAATGCTGAGGTCAAGGAATAGTTTTGCGCGACAGAACCCCAGATCCAGCTGCCAGCAGCCATACCGCCTGCGCTCAAGGCGTAGTAAATGGAGAGCGTGCGGCCTACAACCCACCTTGGGCTTGCCAACTGCACCGACACGTCAATGCCCGTCCAGGTGATAAGCCAACCCGCTCCGCCGAGCGCCAGCGAAATGGCCGCCACAGGAAGCGACGATGTAAGGGCAAGGGAGAGGCAACAGACTGCACAAGCCACAGAGGCGAAGGCCACCAGCCTGTTTTGAGACGTGACCTTCCTCAAGAAGCCGTTGCCCATACCCGCGATGAAAGCACCCATGCCGAAGCCGGCCAATAAGATACCGTAGACAATTGGCCCACTCTTCAACTGATCCCGGACGACGAGGGGGAGCAACGCCAGAATGGAGATGCTTGCCAACCCGAAAAGAGCGGCTCGGGCGGTCGCTGCCCTGATCTCCAAAGACATCGCCGTAAAGCGCACTCCGTCATGAATTGCCGTCGTCATTCTCTCACGAGGGAGAGGCGAAGAGCGGACCTCCCATTTGGTGCGCCATATCGCGCTTATGGGCGCCAGATCACTCACCGCAGCCAAGGCGAAAGCGGCCAGCGGCCCAAAGACGGCCAGGATCACGCCCCCCAAGGCTGGACCAACGCTGCGCACAATGTTGTATCCGACGGACATAAGCGTCACTGCGGCCGGAATGTCGCGTTTGTGAAGGATATCGCCGACCGAAGCGTGCCAAGCCGGATCATTCAAGGCAAAGCCGCAGCCGGCCAGGAAACCTAACCCGAGAATCAGCCAAGGACTGACAAATCCCAGACCCACAGAAATCATCAGCGTCGTCGACGCCGATGCTATCAGGCAGTGTCCCGCAAACATCACCCACCGGCGGCTGAAGTTGTCGGCAATGGCTCCGGCGAAAACTGAGAGGAAGAACACCGGCAATGTGGATGCGGCCTGGACGAGTGCCACCATGAGGTCGGACGCTGAAATCGTTGCCATAAGCCAACTGATGGCGACCGTTTGCACTAGCCAACCGAGGCTGGAAATCTGGGTGGCCGCCCAAATTGAGCGAAACACCTTGTTTCGAAATGGGGCGAGCGTCTTTGAAACGGGCGGTTGGGGATTTTCGCTCTGCATGAGGTATTGCTGGCCTTCGATGAGCGCTGCGATTTGAGCAAGCGGGTCGATACTTAGACATCGCGGAGCACCGCACGGACCCCAGCTCTATGGAGCTTGCCGGCGACTATTTGCGTATTGAGCCATTCTCATAGTCTCATTCATGAGCAGTCC
>NZ_RZPH01000910.1:0-2470 GCF_004022825.1 Mesorhizobium sp. M7A.F.Ca.CA.004.04.2.1 | reverse complement strand
GAATATGCGGTCTGGGCGGCCAATATCTGCGGCATGGCGTGCCTGAAGATGATCCTGGCAAGCCGCGGCGAGATCGTGCCGACGATCGAGCTTGCCAGGCGCTGCACCTTATATGGCGGCTATGTCGTCAACGGGGGATCGATCAAGGGGCTGATCTACGCGCCCTTCGTCAGCTTCGTGAAAGAGGTTTTTGGACTCCGGGCCGAGGTGGTGACCAATGTCGCGACGGCCGAGATTCCGGCGATCATGCAGCGGACGCGCTTCTTCATCGCGTCGGTCAGCAGTTCGATCCGCTGGCCCGAGCGCGAGCCGCCCTCGAAGGGCGGTCATCTGGTGCTGGTCACGGCGGCATCCAATCAGGGTTTCCGCTTCCACAACCCGTCCGGCCATGACCCCGCCACACAGGCAGACGCAGTGTTGGCGCCGGCCGATTTCGACCGCTTCTTCGCCAATCGCGGCATTGCCGTCGCCATTTGATTTTTTTTGACAGTCGAGGGATTTCGATGACCGGTAAGACAAGAGTGGCCATCCTCTATGGCGGGCGTTCGGCCGAGCATGACGTGTCGCGCCTGTCGGCCGCCAATGTGCTGAAGGCGATCGACCGGACGCGCTACGACATCGTGCCGATCGCCATTACCAAAAGCGGCAGATGGCTGCTGCAACAACTTGATGACGCGGCAGGGGCGCCGGCATCCGAAGATGGTGCCGAGGTCGCGCTGCTGCCCGGCGGCAAGGGCCGGCTGGTCGCCGTCTCGCGGGATGGTACGCAGCCTGACCTGCCCCCCATCGACGTCGTGTTCCCGGTGCTGCACGGGCCGTTCGGCGAGGACGGCTCGGTGCAGGGCTATGCCGAGGTCGCCGATGTAGCCTATGTCGGCTGCGGCATCCTCGCGTCGGCCGCGGCCATGGACAAGGATGTCGCCAAGCGGCTGATGCGCGAGGCGGGATTGGCGGTTGCCCGCTCCGTCACCGTGCATCGAAACGGCAAGCATTCCTTCCAGGAGATTGCCGGGATGCTCGGCCTGCCGTTCTTCGCCAAGCCGGCGCGCCAGGGCTCGTCCTTCGGGGTCAGCAAGGTGAATGACAGGGATGGCTTCGAGCAGGCCATCGACACGGCTTTCCGCTACGACGGCAAAGTGTTGATCGAGGAATTCGTCGAGGGGCGCGAGATCGAGTTCTCGGTGCTGGAGCGCGCCGACGGGTCGCTGACGGTGTCGCTGCCCGGCGAGATCATTCCGGCCGGCAAGCACGGCTTCTACACCTATGAGGCCAAATATCTCGATGCCGACGGCGCGCTGGTCAAGGTGCCCGCTGATGTCCCGGCCACTGTGGCCGACAAAGCGAGGGAGATGGCGCGTCAGGCTTTTCAGGCGCTCGGCTGCGAAGCCATGGCGCGCGTCGATTTCTTCCTGCGCGCCGATGGCAGCCTGCTCGTCAACGAGGTCAACACCATTCCCGGCTTCACCGACATCTCGATGTATGCCAAGGCGCTGGCGGCGTCAGGCATCGGCTACAGCCAGACCATTGACGTGCTGATCGAGCACGCGCTGGCCAGGCATGCGGCGCGCTGATCCGATCGGTCGAGAGCGGCCGATGCGGCCCGGATCATTGCCTGTGAGCGAGGCGTATTTCATCGTTGGCTAAAGTTGCACGTCCGCTCTATATGCCCGATCATGGCATTTGGCAGGGGAGGCATCACGTGGCCAATCGTCGAAACGGCACGGCGTCTCCGGCTGACGGGCTAGGGGACGCACTTTCAGCAGCCGCGCCCCATCCGCGAACCTCTTTGCCCAATGTGGCGGCCATCGTCACGACGGTGGCCGCACTGTATTTCGGGCGCGAGGTTTTCCTGCCGATCGCGATCGCGCTGCTGCTGACCTTCGCATTGGCGCCGCTTGTCTCAGCTCTTAAAAAAATCGGCATTCCCCGGATTGCCGCCGTCATTGCCAGCGTGCTCGGCGCTTTCGCGGCGCTTGGCCTGTTCTCCTTCATCGTCGCCACGCAGGTCAGCGAACTGGCGCAGAACATCCCGGTCTACCAGACCAACATCCTGACCAAGATCCGCTCGCTCAAGGAAACCGGGGTCGGGGGCGGGATACTTGCCAGATTGAGCCAGGTGGTCGAGCGTGTCGGCCAGGAGATCGACAGGCAGGACGCCACGCTGCCGGCTGCCGCACCGGAAAAGCCTGCGCGTGAGCCGGTGCCTGTCGAGATCGTCGCCCGAGAAAGGCCGCTCCAGGTCCTGCAGAATATCGTCGGGCCGCTGATCAGCCCGCTTGGGTCGGCCGGACTGATCATCGTCGTCGTCATCTTCATGCTGCTCGAGCGGGAGGATCTGCGCGACCGCTTCATCCGGCTTGTCGGCTACGGCGACCTCCACCGCACCACCGAGGCGCTTCAGGATGCCGCCAAGCGGGTGGGCCGCTATCTCTTGATGCAATTGGTCGTCAACATCGTCTACGCCGTACCG
>NZ_RZPH01000909.1:0-2471 GCF_004022825.1 Mesorhizobium sp. M7A.F.Ca.CA.004.04.2.1 | reverse complement strand
CGCCGAGGTGGTGTCGTCCAGCCGCATCCGCGGATTGCTGGGCGAGGGCGAAGTGGCCGAAGCCGCCGGTCTGCTCGGCTACCGCTTCACCGTCGAAAGCGAAGTGGTCGGCGGACAGCAGCTTGGCCGCACCCTTGGCTTTCCAACCGCGAATATGAGGCTGTCGGCTGAAGCCGCACTCAAGGAGGGCATCTATGCCGTCCGCTTCCGCCGCGCCGACGGCACGCTTCACGACGGCGTCGCCAGCTTCGGCCGGCGCCCGACCGTCAATGACAATGGCACGCCGCTGCTGGAAACCTTCGTCTTCGACTTCTCCGAAGACCTCTATGGCGAGGTCTGTCAGGTTTCCTTCTTCGGTTTCCTGCGCCCGGAGGTGAAGTTCGATGGGCTCGACGCGCTGGTCGCGCAGATGAAACGCGATGAAGCCGAGGCACGCGCGCTGCTCGCCGGCGTCAGGCCGCTCTCCGAGCTCGACGCGGCCATGGCTTTTTGAGCCAGGCGTGATGCCGGCTACTTCTTGAATGCCAGGCCGACGGCGATGAAGGTCCAGCCCTGGAAGATCAGGTCGATCGCCAGGAACAGCCCGAGCACCCACAGGCTGTTGACCGGCCAGCCCATCGCGATGATCAGGCCTGCAAGCGCGCTGATGGCACCGGCAGCGACGAGCCAGCCCCAGCCGCGTTCCGGCCGATGGCTGTAGCCGACCCAGGCCCTGAGCACCCCTGACGCGACCAGCGCGATCGCCAGCAGGAACGTCAGCACCGCCGAGGCAAGCAGCGGATTGCCGAAAGCGAAGAAGCCGGCAACGGCGTACAGCAGTCCGCTGAGCAGCCAATAGAAGAACCGGCTCCAGGTCTTGACGCCGAACGCGTGCACGATCTCGATTATGCCCGCCATCAGCATCAGCCATCCCACGACGTAGACGGAAGCCACTGTGGCGACGAACAGATTGGCGAAGGCAATGCCGCCGAAGATGAGCAGCAGCACACCGAGCGCGACAAACCATCCCCATTTTGTCCGTGTCTGTTCGAGCGCGATTTTCAAGGCGTCGCCATGCAGGGTCATTGTCGCGGTCTCCATCGAGGGCTGCGGAATACTGCGGATGGAAGGTAATCCGGGCACGGGCCAACGTCCAGTCGATGACCGGCAGCGGGACCGCTGCAAAAGCGCGAGCGTATGTCTCGGGTTTAAATCAAATTTTACCAAAGGGCCGTCAAAGCTGTCATCGGTAATCGTGTGTGTCGTGTTAGTGGAGTGGCCATGAGTCCGGTCGGAAGAATCTCTCTGGTGTTGGCCGCTGCGGTGCTGGGCGGAGCGGGCACTGCCCATGCGGGCGAGGGCAGCTGGCTGTCCGGCGACTGGTATCTGACCGTAGGTGCCACCGGCATGGTGGCGCCGAATTTCGAGGGCGGCAAAAAGTACCTGCTCAGCGCCTCGCCGATCATTTCGCTGGGCAAGGCCGGACCGGCGGCCCGCTTTGTCTCGCGCAACGACAACATCTCGCTGGCGCTGGTCGATGATGGCGGTTTCCGCGCCGGCCTGACCGGCAAGTTCCTATTTTCCCGCGATGATGACAACGCCGATGAGCTGAAGGGCCTCGATCCGGTGCGCTGGGGCGGGGAAGTCGGCGGCTTCTTCGAATTCTATCCGACCGACTGGCTGCGCGCCCGCGCCGAGCTGCGCCACGGCATTCGCGCTCACAACGGCTTTGTCGCCGACATCGCCGCCGACGCCTTTTACGATGTGACGCCGACCGTCAGGATTTCGGGCGGTCCGCGTGTTTCCTTCGCCTCAGGCAATTATTTCGACGCCTATTACGGCGTCAACGCACAGGAAGCCGTGGCCTCGGGCTTGAGCGAATATCATCCCGGTGGCGGGCTGAAATCGACCGGCCTCGGCGGCGCCATAACCTGGAAGGTGACCGAGCCGATGACCGCCAGCCTGTTTGGCGAATATTCGCGCCTGATGGGACCGGCGGCCGATTCCAGCCTGGTCAAGGAGCGCGGCGACCGCAACCAGTTCATGATTGGCGTGTCGACCACCTACCGCTTCGATTTCACGATGTAGGTGAATCGAACGAGACGCTTTATTCCTGCCGTGGCTTCGGCTAAAAGCCCAGCCATGACCAGCTTTTCGCGCCTTTTCGCGATCGCGATACGAATTACAGGCCCGGTGTTCCGGGTGGCCTGAGCGCCGCCGGAGCCGCCGGGAGTTTCTGCGCGCCCCCTCGCGCTTTTTCCATAACATGATAGTTCACGCCCGAGCTTGTACGCCCGCCGGGCAATGCAAATGGCAGACCAATGACCGATACAACTGAAACGATCGACTATTCCAAAACGCTTTACCTGCCGCAGACGGATTTCCCGATGCGTGCCGGCTTGCCGGAGAAGGAGCCGCTGCTGGTCAAGCGCTGGCAGGACATGGATCTCTACCGCAAGCTGCGCGAGAGCGCTGCCGGCCGCACGAAATAC
>NZ_RZPH01000908.1:0-2472 GCF_004022825.1 Mesorhizobium sp. M7A.F.Ca.CA.004.04.2.1 | reverse complement strand
GTCTTTTCCGTGGTCTTGAACCCATACTCGCCAAGCAGCGTTATCGTGCGCGAGCGGGTGATGCCGGACAGGAAGGTGCCGTTCGGCGCCGGTGTAAAGACATGACCGTCCTTGACCAGGAAGATGTTCGAGGTCCCGGTCTCGGCAACGTTGCCCAGCATGTCGAGCACCATTGCGTTGTCGAAGCCGCGCATCTTGGCTTCGAGAATGGCCCGGCCGTTGTTGGGGTAAAGGCAGCCGGCCTTGGCGTTGGTCGGCATGGTTTCGATGGTCGGACGCCGGAACGGCGACACGGTCACCGAAAAGCCAGTCGCCGGAATCATCGGCGATTCATAGAGGCAAAGGCAAAAGCGGGTAGACGCCGGATCGGCCGGGACGCCCATATAGCCGCCATGCTCGGCCCAGTACATCGGCCTGATATAGACCGCCGTCTTGCCGTCGAACTTCTTCAACCCGTCCCATGTCAGCCCGACGATCTTGTCGGCGCTCATGTTCGGCTTCAGGCCGAGTGCGATCGCCGAAGAATTCACCCTGGCGGCATGGAGGTCGAGATCCGGCGCCACGCCTTCGAACCAGCGGCCACCGTCGAACACGCTGGTGCCGAGCCACATGGCGTGGCTGCGCGGCCCCAGAATGGCGACGTTGCCCTCGTGCCAATCACCATCGACGAAAGTCCATGTCGCGGATTGCGCCGCAGCCGCCAGTGTCATCGTGTGGTCCCGCCTCAATCGGTCTCGTGTGACGGCCATTGGAAGATGCTTTGGCGGGCGCCGTCAACCGGCATCATGGAGTTTTGTTGAGGCCAGTGCCGGGGCGCAATGCAATCAAAGCTTGCACCTTGTCGCACCTGCCCTCAAAACTGTTGTCATGCAATACGCCGCCTATGTCTTCGACGCCTATGGCACGCTGTTCGACGTGCATGCCGCCGTGCGTCGTCATGCCGACCGGATCGGGCCGGACGGCCAATTGTTGTCCGAGATCTGGCGCGCCAAGCAGCTCGAATATTCCTGGGTGCGCACGCTGATGGGCGCCTATGCCGATTTCTGGCAACTGACCGAACAGGCGCTCGATTTCGCCTTGCGCAAAGTTCCCTCGGCCGACCCCGGTCTCAAGGCGATATTGCTGGATGCCTACTGGCGGCTGGATTGCTATCCGGAAGTGCCGGCCGTGCTCAAGGCGCTCAAGGCTTCGGGAGCGAGGCTGGCGATCCTGTCCAACGGCTCGCCCGAAATGCTGCAGGCGGCGGTCAAATCCGCCGCGCTCGACCAGGTTCTGGATGACATCTATTCCGTCGATAGGGTGCGGCGCTTCAAGACCGACCCGGCGGTCTACGATATGGTCGCCACCGGCTGGCGCCTCTACCCCGGCGCGGTTTCCTTTCAGTCGTCCAATCGCTGGGACATTGCTGGCGCCACCAAATTCGGTTTTCGCACGGTGTGGATCAACCGCTCCGACCAGCCCGAAGAATACCGGGATTTCCCACCGGCCCTTATCCTGCCGTCGCTCGAAGCCCTTGTGCCCGGCAGCTAGGAAACCTGTGTCTCTGGCGCCACAGTAGCAGCCTGGTCACAGCTTCGCCTTTGTTTGCCCACGTTCGGGCCAGAATCGGAACCGCCTATCGCCCCAGGTGTTGTCAGGCACCCGCGCAACTGTCGGCGAATTCACGTTTTGTTGCGATTTGAGACTTAAAGAAGGCAACCATGTCCATTACCGAAATCGAATCTTTTCGCCTGAGCCGTCGCGGCTTTCTCAACGCCGCAGCCCTGGGCGCCGCTTCGATCGCGGTTTCCGCATGCGCTACCACCGGGCCGGGTCCGGTCGAGCCGCCGCCACCAACCTATGTCGAGCCGCCTCTGGCCGATTATGTGACGATGTACGCCGCTGTCAGCGACGGCGGCTTCGACTTGCCGGCCATCCCCGTCGACAAGATCGATCCGCAGTTCCTGCGTCAGATCGTTCCCGACCCGACGGGACAGAAGCCGGGAACCATAGTCGTCGATACCACCGGCCACTTCCTTTATCTGGTTCGTCCAGGCGGTCAGGCGATACGCTACGGTGTCGGCCTTGGCCGTGCCGGCTTCGAATGGTCTGGCGACGCCGTCGTTCAGTGGAAGCAGAAATGGCCGAAGTGGACGCCGCCGGACGAAATGATCGCCCGTCAGCCGGAATTGAAGCCCTATAGCGCCGACAATGGCGGCATGCCCGGCGGCCTGAAGAACCCGCTCGGCGCACGCGCGCTCTATCTGTTCCAGGGCAATGTCGACACGCTCTATCGTCTGCACGGCTCGCCTGAGTGGCGGTCGATCGGCAAGTCGGTCTCGTCAGGCTGCGTGCGTCTGATGAACCAGGACATTATCGACCTCTATGATCGCGTGCCCTCGAAGACTCCGGTCGTCGTGACCAGCGACGCCAGCCAACCCATGGTGGCGACGCTGGTCACGACGACCGGAGTCTTCGAGGGCACGCGATCAT
>NZ_RZPH01000907.1:0-2475 GCF_004022825.1 Mesorhizobium sp. M7A.F.Ca.CA.004.04.2.1 | reverse complement strand
GCCAAGTCCTGCCGGACTGGCAGAAACCGTGGTGGGATGCGACAGGCAATCATTCGATCCCGCTCGCCTTCGGCAATGCCGGCTACACCGTCAACCGCGACCTCTACAAAGGCCCGGTCGACAGCTGGAAGACCTATTTCGAGCCACCGGCGGAGCTGCGCGGCAAGATCGCCAGCCTGGCGCAGCCCGACGAAGTCATTCCGGCAGCGGAAAACTATCTCGGCATCAAATATTGCAGCGAAGACCCGCAGGAGATGAAGCGCGTGCTCGACCTCTTGCTGGCGCAGAAGCCATTCGTGGCGGCCTATTCCAGCGACAACATCGAAAACCGCATCGGCAGCGGCGAGGTTGCCGCCCATTTCTGGTGGGACGGCAACACCATGAGGCTTCGCCGCAACGACAAGGCCAATGTCGAATACGCGATGCCGAAAGAAGGTCTGGTCGGCTGGCTGGATTCCTATGTCGTGCCGAAGGGCGCGACCAATATCGAGAACGCCAAGAAGTTCATCGATTTCATGACCCAGATCGACAACGCGACGGCGCAGTACAATTATTACGGCCACTCTTCGCCGGTGAAGATCGACGAGAGCAAGGCGCTCTACAACAAGGAGAACGCTCCGGAGCTGTTCCCGACCGTTCCCGTCAAGATGGGCCAGGCCTGCTCGCCGGCGGCGCAGGAACTCGTCACCAAGGTCTGGACGCAGCTTCTGCAATGAGCCGCTCAGCCGGGGCGCGCGCCGCCCCGGCATCTCCATTCTCAAAGGGGCTGGCCATGCAGACCGAAAATCTTGACTACGACTACATCGTCATCGGCGCAGGCTCGGCCGGTTGTGTCCTTGCCAATCGCCTGAGCGCCAACCCGTCCCACAAAGTGTGCCTGATCGAAGCCGGCGGCAGCGACAGCGGCCTGCGGGTCAAGGTGCCTGCCGGCATCCTCTCGCTCTACGGCAATCCGAACTATGACTACTGCTATGTCGGCGTGCCTCAGCCCAACCTCAACGGCCGCAGGATTCCGGTCAATCGCGGCAAGGCGCTGGGCGGCTCCAGTTCCATCAACTCGATGGTCTACATCAGGGGCGCCGCGCAGGACTATGACGAGTGGTCGCGACTCGGCTGCGCAGGCTGGGCATTCAGCGACGTGCTTCCCGTCTTCAAGAAGCTCGAGCGCAACCTGCTTGGCCAGGACCCGCACTACCACGGTACAGGCGGGGAACTGCTGGTCGACAAGCCGCGCGATCCGAATGTGCTGTCGTCGATGTTCGTCAAGGCCGGCAACAATGCCGGTCTTCCGGCCAACAGCGACTTCAATGCCGAAAGCCAGTTCGGCCTCGGCATCTACAATGTCACCCAGGATCGCGGCCAGCGCTTCAGCAGTTTCACCGCCTTCATGCGCCCGGTGCTCGATCGCAAGAATCTCACAATCCTCAGCGAATGCGAAGTGATCGACCTCGATATAGCCGAGGAACGCGCGACAGGGGTACGGGTGCGGTACAAGGGCGAGCAGAAGACGCTGTCGGCCCGCCGCGAAATCGTGCTTTCGGCCGGGGCGATCAATTCACCGAAGATCTTGCTGGCGTCCGGCATCGGCGCAGCCGCCGAGCTGCAGGCGATCGGTATAAAGCCGGTTGTCGATCTGCCGGGCGTGGGCAAGAACCTTCAGGACCATATCGACGGCATGATCACGGTCCGCTCCTCGAGCACGAAGACGCTCGGCCTGTCGCTGCCCAACCTGCCCCGCGTGCTGGCTGCGCCCTTCCGGTATTTTGCCGGCCGCAAGGGCATGCTCACCACCAACTACGTCGAAGCCGGCGGCTTTGCCCGGACGAAGTATGCGAACGGCATTCCCGACATCCAGTTCCATTTCGTGCCCGGCTATCGCAGCCATCGCGGCAGGCTGGTGGAGTACGGCCATGGCTACGCAATGCACACCTGCGTGCTCAGGCCCAAAAGCGTCGGCGAACTCAAACTGTCAGGCCAGGCATCGAACCGGGATGTGCTGATCGATCATCGCTTCTTCTCGAACGACGAGGATGCCAGGGTGTTGGTCGAAGGCATCAAGATCGCGCGTCAAATCTTTGCCGCATCCGAGTTCGACCCGATCAGGGGGACGGAGATGCTGCCGGGCAAGGATGTTCGCAGCGATGACGAGATCCTCGCCTATCTGCGTGCCGAAGCGCTCACCGTCTATCATCCGGTGGGGACGTGCAAGATGGGGACCGATGCGATGGCCGTCGTCGACCCGGCAACGCTCAAGGTGCGCGGCATCAGTGGCTTGCGGGTCGCGGATGCGTCCGTGATGCCGAAGCTGATCGGCGGCAACACCAATGCCCCCAGCATGATGATCGGGCACCGGGCAGCGGAGATGATCCTGGGCCGGGGATAATTTCTGTAGCGCAACTCCAGGAAAGGCGTGCAGCGGCCTTCCTTCAGTAGCCGCGCAAAAACAGTGAGTTGGAGCGGTTCAGTCAATCAAAC
>NZ_RZPH01000906.1:0-2476 GCF_004022825.1 Mesorhizobium sp. M7A.F.Ca.CA.004.04.2.1 | reverse complement strand
AAGCTCGAGCGCGGCATGAAGGCCAAGCTGGTGCGCACCGGAAAACCGATGTCGTTGTCGGCGCCGCAGTTCTTCTTTGCCCGGACCCGCGTTACCGCTGACGAGGCTTTTGCCGGTGATGTCGTCGGCATCCCCAACCATGGCACGCTGCGCATCGGCGACACGCTGACCGAAGGCGAGGAGATACTGTTCCGCGGCGTTCCGAATTTCGCCCCGGAAATCCTGCGTCGTGTGCGCCTCGGCGACGCGATGAAGGCGAAAAAACTCAAGGAAGCGCTGCACCAGATGGCAGAGGAGGGCGTCGTGCAGCTGTTTTCGCCGGAGGATGGCTCGCCGGCCATCGTCGGCGTCGTCGGCGCGCTGCAGCTCGACGTGCTGAAGGAACGGCTGAACTTCGAATACACGCTGCCGGTCGAATTCGAGATGTCGCGGTTTTCAGTCTGCTGCTGGATATCGGCCGACGACAAAGCCGAGACGCTTCGCTTCATCGAGGCGCATCGCGGTGACATCGCCCGCGACCTCGACAATGATCCGGTGTTCCTCGCCCAGCACGCTTTCTCGCTGAACTACGAAGCGGAACGCTGGAAGGCGATCAAGTTTGCCACGATCAAGGACTATCAGGTCCGCGACAAGGCGGCGTAGGCGCCAGTTTTCCCTTCTCCCCGTTCACGGGGAGAAGGTGCCCGAAGGGCGGATGAGGGGCAGCGCCGACCCTCGACTATCCTCTCGCCGCTTCCTCGATCCTGGCGATGTCGATCTTGCTCATCTGCATCATCGCTGACATCACGCGGCCGGCCTTGGCCCGGTCCGGATCCAGCAGCAGGCGCGGCAGCTGCTCCGGCACAACCTGCCAGGAGACGCCGAATTTATCCTTCAGCCAGCTGCATTGCGACGGTTGGCCGCCACCTTCGATGAGCTTGTCCCAGAAGTAATCCACCTCTTCCTGCGTCTTGCAGTCGATCGACTGCGACATCGCCTCGGTGTGCTTGAACTGCGGTCCGCCGTTGAGCGCCTGGAACTGCACGCCGTCGAGTTCGAACGTGGTCACCAGCACTTTGCCTTCATCGGCGTGGCCCTCGGGCCAGCGCATCACGCTCAGCACCTTCGAATTCTTGAAGATGGAGACGTAGAAATTCATGGCCTCTTCGGCCTGGCCGTCGAACCACAGGCAGGTGGTGATCTTTTGCATGTCGTGCTCCTCGGGTTGTTTGGTTGCGTTACGGCGAAACGGCTGACTCCGAACGCGGTGCCATTTCCATGTCGTCTGCCCAAGGACGGGCATGCAGTGCGCCATCCGACAGTGCCACGCATTTTTTTGAGAGAATCTGGCGCATTGCAAAATTGTGGCCAGACCGGGCTTGCGCGTCTATAACGCCTGCGGTCCGAATTCAGCTCCGCCGCGCCATGCCTGGCTGTGGCCAGCCACCAAGGAAAAAACATGCCTGCCTATCGCTCCCGCACCACCACCCATGGCCGCAACATGGCCGGCGCACGCGGCCTCTGGCGCGCCACCGGCATGAAGGACTCGGATTTCGGCAAGCCGATCATCGCGGTGGTCAACTCCTTCACCCAGTTCGTGCCGGGCCATGTCCATCTGAAGGATCTCGGCCAGTTGGTCGCGCGCGAGATCGAGAAGGCCGGCGGCGTCGCCAAGGAATTCAACACCATCGCCGTCGACGACGGCATCGCGATGGGCCATGACGGCATGCTCTATTCGCTGCCGTCGCGCGAGCTGATCGCCGATTCCGTCGAATACATGGTCAATGCTCACTGTGCCGACGCCATGGTCTGCATCTCCAATTGCGACAAGATCACGCCCGGCATGCTGATGGCATCGTTGCGCCTCAACATCCCGACCGTCTTCGTTTCCGGCGGTCCGATGGAAGCCGGCAAGGTGGTGCTCGCCGGCAAGACGCAGGCGCTCGACCTGGTCGATGCCATGGTGGCGGCCGCCGACGACAGGGTCTCCGACGAGGACGTCAAGGTCATCGAGCGCTCGGCCTGCCCGACCTGCGGCTCCTGCTCGGGCATGTTCACTGCCAATTCGATGAACTGCCTGACCGAGGCGCTTGGCCTGTCGCTGCCCGGCAACGGCTCGACATTGGCGACGCATGCCGACCGCAAACGGCTGTTCGTCGAGGCCGGCCACCTGATCGTCGATCTCGCCCAGCGCTATTACGAACAGGATGACGAGACGGCTCTGCCGCGCAACATTGCCTCGAAGGGCGCCTTCGAGAACGCCATGACGCTCGACATCGCCATGGGCGGCTCGACCAACACCGTGCTGCACATCCTGGCTGCCGCGCATGAGGGCGAAATCGATTTCGATCAGGACGACATCGACGCGCTGTCGCGCAAGGTGCCGGTGCTGTGCAAGGTTGCTCCGGCCAAGTCCGACGTGCACATGGAAGACGTGCACCGCGCCGGCGGTATCATGGCCATCCTCGGCCAGCTCGCCAATGCCGGCCTGCTCAAC
>NZ_RZPH01000905.1:0-2483 GCF_004022825.1 Mesorhizobium sp. M7A.F.Ca.CA.004.04.2.1 | reverse complement strand
GCACAGCACCACGTCGATGGCTTCCTTCGGCGTGATCGACTTCAGTCCCGACCCCACCTTGTGAACCTTGATCCACACTTCGGTTTCCGTGGCGTGGTGCTTGCCGAGCCAGGCGTAGAAGCTGCCCGCATCCGGAAACTCGTGCACCTTGTCGGGATCGACCTTGACCGGCGCCATTAGCCGGCCTGTTTGTTCAGTGCCGCTCGCGCCACCATAGTTCCTGCTCCCACTGTCGTATTGCCTCCCGCGTTGTGCCCATCGTCATCGCCCGGCATGTGGCACAGATCGCTGTCAGTTTTCGTCAGTTGCGTCACCACAAGCTAAGGAAAGCATCCCGCGCGACTTCGTCGGGGAGAAGAGAGGGCGCGCGATATTCCACCGCCATGCTATAGAACCGCAAGGTGTCAGTCTGGGGGAATATGCCACCATGAAATCTCTGCTGCTCGCTTTTCTATCTTTGCTGTTGCCGAGCCTCGCCCTTGCGGAGCCGATCGAAACCCGGAAAATCGTCACGGCTGTGACTGGCGACTTCGACGGCGATGGCGCCGTCGATCTTGCCATGGTGGTCGAGACCGAGCCCGGCCAGCCGATGGACGTCCACTTCTTCCTCAGGGACAAGGAGCACAATTACCTCAAGCCTGTCGAGATCGTGCACGAGCAGGTCCACGGGGAATGGAACGGCTACGACCGGCCGGGCTACGAGAACTCCGACACCGAGCCGGAACTGACGATGCTGCCCAACGGTTCGATCAAATTCTACCTGCCAGCGATGCCGGTCGGCAGCGAACGGACCGACATGACGCTGACCATCGCCTGGCGCAACGGTGCCTTCATCGTCGCCGGCTTCGCCTATAACCATGATGACTATTTGAAGGAGAATGCCGAAAGCGCCTGCGAGTACAATGTGCTGACCGGCAAAGGCACCAGCAGCGAAAAGCAGCCGGACGGCAGCACCAAGCACAAGACCGTCTCGGTCGAAGGCCAGGCCATCGCTTTCAAGGACTGGAACCCGGGCGCTGCCTTCGCCGCTTGCGGCAACTGATCGCCCTGCATCATCGGCGTTTCCGATAGCGCTATCGGTTTCTTCCGTTTTCACTTGCCGTACCGAACTGCCAATTCCCTGCCCTTCTCCATCCAAGCAAAGGCAGTGCGAATGAGCATTTCAAATCAGAAAATCCTGATCGTCGGTGGCGGCTCCGGCATGGGTCTGGCGCTGGCCCGGCGCTGCGTTGAGGCTGGGGCCAGTGTGATCATCGCGGGGCGCGGCGAGAACCGGCTGCGACAGGCGCGTGAGGCGCTGGGCAATCCCGACGAGGCCCTGGCCGCGATGGCCGAGCGGCTGCCCGTCGGGCGAATTGGCAACCCGATGACATCGCCGACGCCATCGACGCGTCTACTGCAGTTGCGGCTTTTTCAGAAAACTGCCGCGGTCGGCCGATTTGACGCGCAGCCAGGTTTCGCGGCCGTCGCGCAACACTCGCATCGGAATCTCGGCCCCCGCCGAGCCGCTTTCCCACAGTTTGCGATAGAAATCGGCCAGCCCGTCGACCGCGCCGTCCCGGATGTCGGAGATGATGTCGCCCTGGCGCAGGCCGGCCTTGGCCGCCGGGCCGCCCTCGGTCACGCTCATCACCACCACCCTGCCGTCGCTTTCGGCCGACAGGGCGCCGAGCCACGGGCGCGGCGGCTTGGCCACCTGGCCGCGTGTCAGGAGGTCGTCGAGAATGGGCGGCAAAAGATCGATCGGCACCACCATGTTGATATCGGCGACCTCGCCGTTGCGGCTCATCTGCAGGCGCAGCGAACCGATGCCGAGCAGCGAGCCGTCAGCGCCGAACAGCCCGGCACCGCCCCAGGAGGGGTGCGCCGGTGCAATGAAGATCGCCTCGTCGAGCAGATATTCCCAATAGCCGGCGAATTCCTGCTTGGTGACGATCCTGGCCTGCACCGACTGGCCGATGCCGTCGGCCAGCACGACGGCGTCGCCGATCCTGGCCTTGCCGGCATCGCCCAGCGCCACGGCCGGCAGGCCGAGCGGCGCCAGCGCCTGCACCAGGCCAAAGCCCGATTCCTGGTCATAGGCGAGCGCGTGCGCGGGGATGACGCGGCCGTCATGGCTGGTCAGCCAGACCTCTTCCGCTTCGGTGATGAGATAGCCGATGGTCAACACCAGCCCGTCATTGCGAATGACGACGCCGCTGCCTTCCCTGAGCGTGCCGAGCGCCCCGGCTGTAAAGGCATCTTCGGGGACAGTGGCCCGCACGGCAACGACCGAGCGCGGATTGGGATTGATGGTCATGCTTTTGTCCTGGGTGGGCTTTGGCGACATCTTCTATAGGTATGCCACGCCGGAGAAGGCGCAAGGGTAAGGAAGTGCCCAATTGCCGATGTTGGCCCTGCGGGCATCGATAATAGTTCAACGCAAGTTGAACTTACACATCCGCAGCCCTAGTTTATGGCGACCTGCCATCCTTCCCCGACAC
>NZ_RZPH01000904.1:0-2332 GCF_004022825.1 Mesorhizobium sp. M7A.F.Ca.CA.004.04.2.1 | reverse complement strand
GCACGATGACGCCCGCCCCGGTATCGACACGGGCAACAGCGTCGACGATGTCGCGGCGACGCTGCTCCATATCGTCGTCGGCACCGATCGCCACGGTTTCGAAATTGTCTTGTGGCCCGACGACATGTTCGACGGCATGTCGGAACTCGGTGGCCAGTTGACCGTGCGTTACAAGCACGAGTCCGATCATTCTTTGGTGGCTCCCGTCATCGCCGCTTCACAGGCGCATTTTATGCTCGCCAGCCAATCCAGGCGGCGGGAGCGCTATCTTGTCGACGCACGGCCCGTTGACAAGCCCAAAATTGCGCAGGCACATGCCATTTTGACGCATTGCAGCAAAAAACCCGGAACGGATCATAGAAAAGGCGCGATCGACAGCCGCGCCATCACGACCGGCAAGGCGGCAGCGACGTTGCGTTCGACCGCATCGATACGCGGCACCCGACAGCCGGCGATGCTGGTGTCGGCATCCTCCTGAAAGCGTGCCGTTTCACCGGCCGGCGTCAGGCGGACATGCAAATCGACGATGGCGGCGGGCTCGAACGGCACCGCTCGCGGCCCGAGCCCAGGCACCTCGACGAGGCCTTCTATGATGGCGGGAGCGCGGCAGAGAAGCCGCCCGGCATGCACCTCGACAAAGAGCTGATCGTCACCGACGAGCCGCGAGAACAGGCCGCGATGGCGACAATGGTCGATGAGCGCCAGCGCCAGCGTCGTCTTGCCCGAACCGGAGGCTCCGGTGACGAGAATGCCGCGCTCGCCGATCAAAACCATTGTCGCGTGAATGTTTTCAGGCTGCACGGCTGGACCAGGCGTGGTTGGGATTCATGCTCTCAGCCTTCGGCCGGCAATGTCACCACAAAGCGTGCGCCCTTGATCTCGCCGGGTTTGGTGCCGGGGATGTTCTCGGCGGTGAGCGTGCCGCCATGGGCCTCGACGATTTGCCTGGATATCGACAGGCCAAGCCCCGAATTCTGGCCGAATGCCTCGCCGGCCGGCCGGTCGGTGTAGAACCGTTCGAAGATGCGGTCGATGTTGTCGGCCCGGATGCCGGGGCCATTGTCGTCGACGGTGACGATGTTGAACTTGCCGGCACGCGCCAGCGACAGGCTGATGTGGCCATGATCCTCGGGAACGAAGGAACGGGCGTTCTCGATCAAATTGGTGATGACCTGGCCGATGCGAAGATCATGCCCGACGACGACGTAGCCTTTGACGCCTTGCGGCAGTTTGGCCGCCTTGAACTCGATCTCGACCGCCTTCTTGTTGCGCGTCGCTTCGCGCGAAACGGCGACCAGATCGGTGATGAATTTCTTCAGGTCGACCGTCCCGGCATCTTCACGCGCGAGCTCCGCGTCCAGGCGCGATGCGTCGGAAATATCGGTGATGAGCCGGTCCAGCCGCCTGACATCGTGCTGGATGATATCCATCAGCCGGCCGCGCGAATCGTCGTTCTTGGCCAGCGGCAAGGTTTCCACCGCGCTGCGCAGCGACGTCAGCGGGTTCTTCAACTCGTGCGAGACATCGGCCGCGAAGCTTTCGATCGCCTCGATGCGGGCGTAGAGCGCGTTGGTCATGTCGCGTATGGCGATCGACAGATTGCCGATCTCGTCCTGGCGGTCGGAAAAATCGGGGATTTCCTCACGGCTCTTGACGCCGCGCCGCACCCGCACCGCCGCCGCCGACAGCCGGCGCAGCGGATTGGCGATGGTGGAGGCAAGCAGCATCGACAGGATGGCGGTGACAAGGGCCGCGATACCGAAGACGCGCAGGATCGCCTTGCGCTCGGCGGCGACGATCTTGTCGATGTCGCCGCCTTCGGTCGACAGCATCAGCACGCCCAGGACGGCACGAAAGCGCTGGATCGGCACCGCCACCGAAACGATCTGCTCCCCCTGCTCGCTGACGCGCACGATGGTCGACGGGCTGCCGGTGAGTGCCTTGACCACTTCCGGGAAAGCGGCGCCATTGCCGCCCGGCTGCTCGTGATAGACCGGCAGCTCGGTGTTGCGGAAGAAGTCGAAGACGAATTTCTGGATGCGCTCGACCAGATCGGGCTCTTCCTCCTCAACCGGCGGCAGGTCGTAGCGCAGGATCTGGCCACGCGAATAGAGGTGGCGTGAATCGAGCAGCAGATTGGCGTCGCGGTCATAGATGCGGGCGCGGGTCCTGGTCGGCGAGATCAGCCTTCGCAGCACCGGGGCGACCCGCTCCGGGTTGATCGGGAAGTCGAGGTTGTCGAGTTGGTCGGAGCCCGGCCCCAGGCTTTCGCCGGCCTGCAGTTCAAGCAGCTTTTCCGGGTCGATGCTGATCGAGTCGGTCTCGACCGTCG
>NZ_RZPH01000903.1:0-2485 GCF_004022825.1 Mesorhizobium sp. M7A.F.Ca.CA.004.04.2.1 | reverse complement strand
GGTTGAACTGCTCGATTGCCGCCGGCGCCGCATTGTTCGAAATCTTGACTACCGCCGAGAGCGGCACCATCTCGCCCGTCACGCTGCGCACGAAGTATTCGCCGAGCTTATCGGGGTTGTCGCGAAACTCCTGCGGCACCTGCGGGATGATGTCGTAGCTGTTGGAGTCACGGTCGAACTGCGCCACTTCGGCGCCGCCGACCAGCAAGGTCAGCGTGCGGCCGATATCGGCGATCGGCAGGTTCAACGCCGCGGCGCGATCACGGTCGATGGTCACCGTCACCTCTGGTGCGTCATAGGCCATCGAATTCTGCACGACGATGAAGCGGCCGGAGGCTTGCGCCTTGTTCTTGATCTGCTCGGCCACCTCGTACACTTCCGAGGAAGCGCCGGTCGATCGCACCACCATGGAAATGGGCAGGCCGCCACCAGAGCCGGGCAGCGTCGGCGGCGCGAAGACGAAGGCCTCGACGCCGGCCACTTTGGCGATACGGGCCGTGATGTCGGCCTGCAGTTCCTTCGAATTGCGCTTGCGTTCCGCCCAATCCTTGAAGGCATAGCCGACGAAGGCGCTGTTTGTCGTGCCGCCGAAGGCGACGGCCGAGAACTGCGCCCGTGTTTCGGGAATATCCTTCACCAGGCCGAGGATCTGGTTGACGTATGTCTCGGTGTAATCGGAGGTCGCATAACGCGGCCCTGTCACAATCGAGAGCAGAAAGCCCTGGTCCTCTTCCGGCGCCAGTTCGCTCGAGGTCTTGGTGAACATGAAGCCGGTGACGCCGACAAGCGCAAGCACGATGATCAGCGTCAATGGGCGATAATTGAGCGACCCGGTGACGGCGCGTTCATAGACATGCTCGACGCGAGCGAAGGCGCCGTCGACAATGCGCTGGAAACGGCCCGGCGTGCCGGACTTCAGGAGGCGTGCCGACATCATCGGGGTGATGGTGATGGCGATGACGCCCGACAGCACCACTGAGCCGGCGAGCGTGACTGCGAATTCACGGAACAATGCGCCGGTCAGGCCGCCGGTGAAGGCCAGCGGCGCGAACACGGCGGCCAGTGTCATGGTCATGGCAATGATGGCCGACGATATTTCGCGCATACCGCTGAACGCGGCCTGCATCGGCGACATGTGGTCTTCTTCCATATGGCGATGGATGTTCTCCACCACCACGATGGCGTCGTCGACGACCAGGCCGATCGCCAGCACCATGGCCAGCAGCGACAGCAGGTTGATCGAATAGCCCACCGCAAACAAAAGGAAACAGACGCCGATCAGCGACAACGGGATGGTGATGATCGGCATCATCACCGACCGGAAGGAGCCAAGGAACAGAAGGATGACGACGATGACGATGGCAACCGCCTCGGCGATGGTCTTGAACACCTCTTCGATCGAAGCGCTGATCTGCCCGGTCGCGTCGTAGACGACCTCGATCGTCATGCCTTTCGGCAGCGTCTCCTGAATCTGCGGCACCAGCTTGGTGAGCGCCGCCGCCGTGGTCAGCGGATTGGCTGCCGGCGTCGGGAAGATGGCGAGGAAGGTGCCGGGTTTGCCGTTGAACGAGACCCGGGTGTCGGTGTTCTCGGCGGCGAGTTCGACGCGAGCCACGTCGCGCAACCGCACCACATTGCCGTCAGTCGAGCGCAGCGGCAGCTCGGCGAATGCCTCCGGCGTCTGCAATGTCGAGCGCACGGTGATCGAGGAAACGACATACTCGTTCTGGGTGTTGCCGGGCGCCGACAGGAAGTTGGAATTGTTGATCGCCGTCAGCAGTTCGGAGGCCGTCACGCCGCGCGCGGCAAGCTTGACCGGGTCGATCCAGACGCGCATCGAGTATTCCTGGGCGCCGAAGATCTGCACGTCGGCGACGCCTTCGACCGTCGACATGCGCGGCCTGATGACGCGCTCGATATACTCGGTCAGCTGCTCCTTCGTCATGTTCGGGTTCTGCATCGAGATGTACATCATCGCGAACTGCTGGCCGGTGCCCTTGACGATGACAGGGTCCTTCGATGCGTCCGGCAAGGTGCCGCGCACGCCCTGGACCTTGGACAGGACTTCGGTCAGCGCGACGTCGGGGTTCGAGCCGAGCTTCATCTGCACGGTCACGGTGCTGGAGGACGGGCGGCTGGACGAGGTGACGTAGTCGATGTTTTCGGTCGAGGCGACGGCGCGGGCGATCGGGGCGGAAATGAAGCCCTGGATCAGATCGGCGCTGGCGCCTGGATAGGCCGTCGTGATGGTGATCGCGGTTTCGTCGACCTTCGGATACTGCCGGATCGACAGGTTGAAGATGCCCTGGAAACCCAGGAGCAGGATCATGCAGGCAAGGACCGTCGAAAGAACAGGCCGGCGAATGAAGAGATCTGAAAAGCTCATTGCTGTTCGGCCTGCTTGTTCGCCGATTTGGTCGGGTCGATGGTGTTGTCCACAACGACGGACATGCCGTTGAAGAGGCGGTTCTGGCCCGCGGCGACG
>NZ_RZPH01000902.1:0-2489 GCF_004022825.1 Mesorhizobium sp. M7A.F.Ca.CA.004.04.2.1 | reverse complement strand
CAGACATTGGTATGAGCCACGCCATGGAAGAGCTTTTTGGCGATCCGGCCTACAAGGGGTTCGTGCTGCAGGACAGGAAACGCCTGCCGTCGCGTTTTTCCGCGCGCGTGTCCGGGGCGCTGACCAGCCGACTACCCTAGGCCGACCTGTTCGGGTCCCTTTCGCCGGGCCTGAGGTCCGGTACCTGCTCTTTCCCATTCTCATATCGACGGATTTACGCACATGAGCGCACCGCGCACCCTCTACGACAAGATTTTCGACGACCATGTCGTCGATCGCCAGGACGACGGCACCTGCCTGCTCTACATCGACCGCCACCTGGTCCATGAAGTGACCAGCCCGCAGGCCTTCGAAGGCCTGCGCATGACCGGCCGTAAAGTCCGGCATCCGGAAAAGACGCTGGCCGTGGTCGATCACAATGTCTCGACCTCGCCCGAGCGCAAGTTCGGCATCAAGAACGAGGAAAGCCGCATCCAGGTCGAGGCGCTGGCCAAGAACGCCAGGGATTTCGGCGTCGAATATTATTCCGAGAACGATATCCGCCAGGGCATCGTCCACATCATCGGTCCGGAGCAGGGCTTTACTCTGCCCGGCATGACCATCGTCTGCGGCGACAGCCACACCTCGACGCATGGCGCTTTCGGCGCGCTGGCGCATGGCATCGGCACGTCCGAGGTCGAGCATGTTCTGGCGACGCAGACGCTGATCCAGCGCAAGGCCAAGAACATGCTGGTGCGTGTCGACGGCCAGTTGCCGGAGGGCGTCACCGCCAAGGACATCATCCTGGCCATCATCGGCGAGATCGGCACCGCCGGCGGCACCGGCTATGTCATCGAATATGCCGGCGAAGCGATCCGTGCGCTGTCGATGGAAGGCCGCATGACGATCTGCAACATGTCGATCGAAGGCGGCGCGCGCGCCGGCCTGATCGCCGCCGACGAGACGACCTTCGCCTATGTCAAGGACAAGCCGCGCGCGCCGAAGGGCGCGTCCTGGGATGCGGCACTCGAATATTGGAAGACGCTGCAGTCCGACGAAGGCGCGCATTTCGACAAGGTGATCGTGCTCGACGCGGCCAAGCTGCCGCCGATCGTCTCCTGGGGCTCCTCGCCCGAGGATGTCGTGTCGGTGCAGGGCATCGTGCCGAACCCGGACGACATCGCCGATGAAAACAAGCGCACCTCCAAGCAGCGCGCGCTCGACTATATGGGTCTGACGCCGGGCACCAAGATCACCGACATCACGCTCGACCGCGTCTTCATCGGTTCGTGCACCAACGGCCGCATCGAGGATCTGCGCGCCGTCGCCAAGGTGGTCGAAGGCAAGACGGTCAGCCCGCATGTCGATGCGATGATCGTGCCCGGCTCCGGCCTGGTCAAGGAACAGGCGGAAGCCGAAGGTCTCGACAAGATCTTTGTCGCCGCCGGCTTCGACTGGCGCGAGCCGGGCTGCTCGATGTGCCTTGCCATGAACGACGACCGGCTAAAGCCGCATGAACGCTGCGCCTCGACCTCGAACCGCAATTTCGAGGGCCGGCAAGGCTTCAAGGGCCGCACCCATCTCGTGTCGCCGGCGATGGCGGCCGCGGCGGCGATCGCCGGCCACTTCGTCGACATCCGCGAGTGGAAGTAACCCGGATTTGAACAGAACCCGAGCCGCGCCCGGCTCGGGTCAGCTCTTTCCGTCGCGGCGGACGAGCTCGTGGAACTCCTCGCGGCGTCCCGGCTGTTCGGCCGCGACCACTAGCGCAAGCTGTTGTTCCTCGAAGAGCTTGAACCATTCGTCCCATTCGACGAGTTCATAGCCTCCCGCATTGAGCGGCCGTTCAGGCTGGTCCTGATCCTGATAGGCGTGCTGGCCGAAGACCAGCCTCAACATGGGCTGCGTCCCCGCTTCCGGCGATATGTCGACGATTGCGGGAAAGCCGGCGCGCCCGGCAGCCCATGAGCGGATCGCATCGTGGTCGGTCAGTGTGATTGTGTCGGCCATGGGTCGCTCCAGATTGTGAACGGAGGAACGCTGACTGGGGACTGCGGTTCCCTGACATTATTTTGAGACGGCGGTCCTGCTTACCGCTTTCGCTTAACCGCTTGTTTGGGCTTGCCCTCTAAGCTCTTCCCTGACGTAAGCCAGGGGAAGTCACAGTCGGTTGGACACGGGTCTGCTCATTGCGCTGCTCAACCCGACGATCGCGCTGGCGCTCGGCGCGGCGTTCCTTGTGCTATGGTCCTATCAGCGCCACCGCCCCTATCTGGCCGTTTTGGCGATCAGCTACAGTCTCTCGGCGGCTGGCTTCCTGCTGCAGTATTTCACCTTGCCCATCGGGATGCCGCTGACCAAGCTTACGTCGAACATCTGCTTCACCATCGCCGCGTGCTGCCTGGCCAGCGCTGTCATCCACCGCTATGGCCGCAAGGTGCCCTATGTGGGGATCGCCGTGCTGGCCAGGCAGCACGCGGCGATGGTGAAGCAGATGTTCGACGTAAGCT
>NZ_RZPH01000901.1:0-2491 GCF_004022825.1 Mesorhizobium sp. M7A.F.Ca.CA.004.04.2.1 | reverse complement strand
GCATGGCCTCCGGCATCGACATGACCGCGCGCATGGTTTCATTGGCGCTGAACATCGCGGTGATGGGCTTCATCCTGGCCAGCGGTGTGCTGGCGCATCTGGGGCATGCGCTGCCCGACCTCGACGCTGCCCAATTGCGTCTTCTCGCCGAAGCTATCGCTGCTGGAAACCCCATCTCCGGGCTCGCCGGGACCGTCGCCCAGGATGCGCTGCGCAACGGCTTTGGCTGGGTCATGCTCTATGGCGGGATCGGCGTCTGGATCATGGCCGCCATCAGTTTCGCAAGCTTCAACGGCCGGCCGGTGCGGCGGACGGAGGTTCAGTGCTCTGATTGAACACTACAATGATCGAACAGGCGCCCTGGCGATCAACCCGCCGGCTGCAGCGGGTCGCTGCCGATCTTGGACAGCAGGATCACCGCCTGCGTGCGGCTGTCGACGCCGAGCTTCTGCAGGATGGCGGAGACATGCGCCTTGATGGTAGCCTCCGATACACCGAGTTCATAGGCGATCTGCTTGTTGAGCAGGCCCTCGGCCAGCATGCCCAGCACCCGTGTCTGCTGCGGCGTCAGAGCCTGCAGCCGCTTGATGAGGTCCGATATTTCGGGATCGCGCTCGATGCCGAGATCGACGCCGGCTGGTGCTGCGATGTCGCCGGCAAGCACCGATTGCACGGCGCTGCGGATCTCCTCCATGCTGGCCGACTTGGAGATGAAGCCGGAAGCGCCGAGATCGAGCGCCCGCCTGATGGTCGCCGGATCGTCATGCGCCGACACCACGACCAGCGGCACCGCCGGATGGATGCCACGCAGCGAGACCAGGCCGGACAGGCCGCTGGCGCCCGGCATCGACAGGTCGAGCAGCACCAGATCGACGTCCTCGTTGGCCACGACCAGCGCCTTGGCGCTCTCGAAATCGCCGGCTTCATGGATGGCGGCGACGTTGCCGATGCCGGCGAGCGCTTCGCGCAGCGCACCGCGAAACAGCGGGTGATCGTCGGCGATGACGAAAGAATAGCCTGCCGGCAAATGTCCCTCCCCAAATCCCCGATGATTTTTGGCTTTTCGGGTTCAATTGGACGATTATGAGGGGCTGCGCGCTGTTTTCAAGCGGCAAAGCCAGCGCGCCGCCTCCCCTGGTTGAAGCGCTCAGGTCTTCTGAGCGCCGTCGTCCTTGTCCATATCCTTGACGATGCCCATGAAGCCGCGCAGGAAGCGCTCCATGTAGCTCATGGTCTTGTTGAAATCCTCCTCGCTCGGCAGTTTCGATTCGAGGCGGGCGGAGAGCGAATTCTCGAGCTTGGTGACGCGCTCGTCCATCGCCTTCATCGAGGTTTGCAGGCGGTCGACCTCGTCCTGGAAAGCAGCGCGTTCGTCGGCCGCCATCTTGCAGACGAGCTGGCCCGAACGTTCCTCGCAGATCGACATGGCGCCGGTCTGCGTATCGATACGGACAAAGCCGCTATCGGACTTTTCCAGGCGGTAGCGGTCGGTCTCTTCCGAATAAGCTGAAGCCGCGACCAGCGAAACGAGCGCGGCGGGGATCAAGATGTGCTGCAGACGCATGTTGTCCTCCATGGCCAAGGCCTCAGATATCGCATGTTTGCGCCGGAAATGGGGAAGACCCTTGGCGTGGCCTTTCCCGAATGGCTGGTTCGGAATCTTTTTGACGCAATTCCCAAGGGAAAGCGCTATGCGCTTTTCCCGGGAAAACCGTTTCACACTTTTCCTGGAACTGCTCTATAGCGCAACCATGTCTCAGATTATCTACAAGATAACCCCGCAAGCGCCTTGGCGCGAGGCCGAAACGCATGGTCGCTTCACCGGCGCGCCGATCGATGTCGCCGATGGCTTCATCCATTTCTCAACGGCAGCACAGGTCAGGGAAACGGCGGCAAAGCACTTTGCCGGCCAGACGGACCTTCTGCTGGTCGCCATCGACGGCGCCGGCCTGGGCGCTGCGCTGAGATACGAGGTCTCGCGCGGCGGCGCGCTGTTTCCGCATCTTTATGGCCCGCTGGACCTCAAGGCCGTGCTGTGGGTCCGGCCACTGCCGCTTGGCGCCGATGGTGTGCACCAGTTCCCGGCACTGGAGGGGCAATGAGCGTGCTCGACCGGCTCGGCCAGAAGCTGCTGTTCGCCTTCGATCCGGAAACCGCGCATGGCATGTCGATTGCGGCGCTGCGATGCGGCCTGCCGGTCGGTGCGCGGACGACGCTCGACGCGCGGCTGAAGGTCAGCGTCTGCGGCCTCGATTTCCCCAATCCGATCGGCATGGCGGCCGGCTATGACAAGAACGCCGAGGTTCCGGACGCGTTGCTTGGCCTGGGCTTCGGTTTCGCCGAGGTCGGTACCATCACGCCGTTGCCGCAGGCCGGCAATCCGAAGCCGCGTATCTTCCGGCTGACTGCCGACGATGCGGTGATCAACCGATTGGGCTTCAACAATGAAGGCCATGCAGCGGCCGAAAAACGCCTTGCCGCACGCAAGGGG
>NZ_RZPH01000008.1:0-20998 GCF_004022825.1 Mesorhizobium sp. M7A.F.Ca.CA.004.04.2.1 | reverse complement strand
GAGGCCGATCTTTCCAATTCCAGAATGCGCGGGCGGGTCGTCAATCCAGCCTTGAGCAGCTTTGACAGGCTGGCCTTCTCGTCGATCGTCGATTGCATCTGGGCCTGGTAGGATTGGACCCGAGCCTGCTTGCCCTGGATCTGCTCCTCGAGCTCGGCGATCCGCCGCTCGAGAATCTGCCTGGCGCCGGCCATCGAGGCGCGCTGGCTTTCCAGGTCGGCGATCTGGTTTGCCATCGCATCCCTGAGGTAGGCCTCGTGCTCCTTGAGGATGTCCTTGGGAAAGGCAACAGCCTCGCTGCCATCCAGTTCGGCCCGAATCCTGGCATCGGTTGCACGCAGCAGCGCATATTGCTGGGCATAGAGATTGAACTCGGATCGTATCATGGTGTCGTCCAGCTTCAGCATTATGTCGCCCTTCCTGACGACGTCGCCATCCTTGACGCGGATTTCCTTCACCGTTCCGCCGTCGAAGTGCTGTACGCTCTTGCGATTGCCTTCCACCTTGACGATGGCGTCGGCGAGCACGGCGCCGTTCAGTGGGGCAAAGGCTGCCCAGCCGCCGAAGATACCGAAGAAGGCAACGATGATCAGCAGGCCGATATAGGCTGGCACCCGGATCGAATCCGGAGCGAGGATGCCGGTTTCCCCGGGCAGGCTTCGGTAGGTAAGGGCGCCGTCGCTCATCGCTCTCTCCAAACACGGCTCATTGCGTTACCACCGCCATTGGAGCCGCGCGCTGGTTGAGCAGCGCCACGATCTCGTTTCTCATGCCGAAGGCCTCGACCGCGCCATCGCGCAACAGAAGGATCTTGTCGACATTCGCCAGGGTCGAGGGCCGGTGCGAGACGATGATCACCGTGCTGCCCCGGCGTTTGAGCTCGATCGCACACTCGCTCAGCGCGCGGTCGCCATCGGCGTCCAGATTGGAGCTCGGCTCATCAAGAATAATCAGGTTCGGCGTTCCGAACACCGCACGAGCAAGAGCGATCCGTTGCCTATATCCTCCCGACAGCACTGCGCCGCCTTCGCCAATCTGGGTCTCATAGCCTTGCGGCAGGCGGATGATCATCTCGTGCACGCCGGCGAGCCGCGCGGCCTCGATGACCTCCTGGTCGACATTGGTCTTGAAGCGGCCGATGTTGGCGGCGACCGTATCGGAGAAGAGTTCGATATCCTGCGGCAGGTAGCCGATGTGGTCACCAAGCGCGTCGTGTCCCCAATGCGACAGATCGGCGCCGTCCAGCCTGACGGTGCCGCGGCTGGGTTGCATGACGCCCGCGAGATGACGAGCCAGCGTTGACTTGCCGGCGCCGGACGGGCCGACAATTCCCAGCGCCTCGCCTGCGTCCAGCCGGAATGATACGTCCCGGAGCAGCACTTTCTGCTGGCTGGCAATTGCAAAGCTGATCTGCTCGACCGAAATCTTGCCGGTTGGCTTCGGCAGGTTGAACGATCTTGCGTTCTGCGTGCCCCCGTCGACCAGTTTGTGAACCCTCGCCAGCGCCGCCCGCGCCAGGATCAGGCTGCGCCAGAGGCCAACGATCTGTTCGACGGGCTGCAGTCCTCTGCCCAGCAATATGCTGGCCGCGAACATCGAGCCGGCTGTGGTCTGCCGTTCGATCACCAGATAGGCGCCGAGGCCGAGGATCAGCGACTGCATGGTCAAGCGAAGGAACTTGATCATCCCCGACATCAAGGCGGCGCGGTCGCTGGCTTGCGTCTGGCGTTGAAGCGCCAAGCTGCGGTCGCGTCCCCAGCGGCCGATGAGGCCTTCGATCATGCCCATGGCGCGAATGACTTCCGAGTTCCTCAGGCTCATATCGGTGAAATTGTAGTTGGCCGTCGCCAAGTCGTTGGCCTGCTTGAGCGGGGCGCGCACCAGATATTCGTTGAGCACCGCCATGGTGACGAGCAGCAGCGACGAGCCGAGCGCAAAGAAGCCGAGCCAGGGGTGCAGCAGGAAGATGATGGCGATGTAGATGGGCGACCATGGCAGGTCGAACAGCGCATTGATGCCCATGCCAGTTATGACCTGCCGGAACGTGTCAAAGTCACGCACTGGCTGGCTCTGAGAGGAGCCCGACTGCGTGGTTTCGACCGACGCGGCCACGATCCTCGCGGACAGCAACCGGTCGAGGCGTACGCTAGCCCGGGTCAGGATCGTGGCACGCATGAGGTCGAGACCTGCCAGCGCAAGGAACGCCGCCAGGAGCGCGATGGTAAGCATTACCAGCGTAGTCTGGCTACCGCTGGTCACAACACGGTCGTAGATCTGCAGCATATAGAGCGGCGAGGCGAGATAGAGCAGGTTGATCGCCAGGCTGAAGCCTGCCGCGATCAGGAAATAATGACGGCACGCCAGAAGGGCGTCCTTCACAATCTGCGATTTTCTTTCGAGACTCAAATACCCAGCGGAGAACCGCCCCCCTGTCCACCTGTATGCCGATACTATCCCCGATCCTTCAGCCGGCCACGCGGCCCGTCGGTAGTCCCGTCGTAAACCTTAACGCGGAGGCCCAATCACATCGAGCAACGAGGTGAGCCGCAAAGCGACTCACCTCCTGGTTTCAAAGCACGAAGTCGCTCGCCGTCAGTCCGAGCCCGGTACCGGTCAGCGTGATCTGGAAATCGGCGCCTGTGTTGCCGGTTACGTCCGCACGGACGATTGTGTTGCCGCCACTTTCCGACCACGTGATACTGCTGGCGACGGTATTCACATTCTGCCCTCCGAACAGGAACGCCTGATCACCGGCGGCTCCGCTGGCGTCGATTGAGGACAGGTCGATCTTGTCGACCCCATGCACGAAGTCGGTGATGGTGTCGAAACTGCCGGCACCCGGCGCAGAATCCGCAACGGCTGATCCGTAATAGAATGTGTCGGCGCCCAGACCGCCGCTAAGCGTGTCGGCGCCGGCACCACCGACCAGCCGGTCATTGCCGTCGCCGCCGGACAGGGTATCATTAGCGCCTTGGCCTAACAGCGTGTCATTGCCGGCCAGGCCAAAGATCTGGTCCGCCCCGCCATTGCCGTAGAGTATATCGTCGCCGCCTACGGGGCTGCTGAGATTGTCGCTTGAGTTGCCATTGCTGCCGGTGATGACCTGGAAAGTTTCGGAATACTGGTAAGCAGGCCCGACCGGATCGCCGACCTGCGTTGACTGCACGGTTATGGAATACGCCTTGCTCGGCGAGAGATCTCCCGAGCTCAATGTGTTGCCGGCGATCGAAAACAGTCCAGGGTCCGATTGCGAGGTGATGCTGTAGACGAAGCCGCCGGGATCTGCATCGGTTGCGGACAGTGTTCCCGTGAACTGGAACGAACTGAAAGTCACATTGTCCGTCGTAGTGCTCGGTGTGAGCTGAATGTCCGTCGGAGCAAAGCGCGGCGGGGCATCGGCGGTGCCGAGGACGTCGATGGCGACCGACGTGTGGGTGCCGTCGGCGCTGACCACATCGAAGTTTTCGGTATAGTGCTGGCCGGCGACGAACTCGTCATGGGCCGAGCTTGCCGTGTAGGTCCACGCACCAGCCGCATTAATGGCGAAGGTGCCGTAGGTACCGGCGGTGGCGGCCTGGGCGACGAAGGTTGCGGGGCTGTCGACGTCCGAGATGGTCAGTGTGCCGGAAGTCGAGATATCTGCTGCCGAGTTGGTCTCGGTCAGGTTGGCCGAGGCAGACGATAGCACCGCCGCGTCGTTGGCGCCGTGGATGGTGATGTCGATCACCTTCTGTGTGCCGTCGAGGGTGGTGACCGTCACCAGTTCGTGCAGAGTGGTGTTCGCTCCGGTGCTGTTGAGCGCCTGAACGGCCGCGTTGGCGTCGTCCAGGGTGTAGCTCCAAGCGCCGTTCACGTCCATGGAGAACGTGCCATAGGTCTTGGCGACGGCGGCCTGGGTGTTGAAGGTCGCCGTATTGTCGACATCGGTCGCATTGAGATCGCCGGTCGCCGGCGAGGTGCCGGCCGTGGCGTTGGCAACGCCGGAGGCTTCGGTCAGCGAGCCGCTGGCATCGCCGGTGATCACCGCCGCGTCGTTGGCGCCGTTGATCGAGATGACGATGTCCTTGGTCGTGCCGTCGGCGGTCGTGACCGTCACCAGTTCATGCAGCGTGGTGTTCGCCCCAGTGCTGTTGAGCGCCTGAACGGCCGCGTTGTTGTCGTCGAGCGTATAGCTCCAGGTGCCGTTGGCATCGATCGAGAAGGTGCCATAAGTCTTGGCGACGGCGAACTGCACGTTAAAGGTAGCCGCGTTATCGACATCGGTCGCATTGAGATCGCCCGCAGCCGTGGCATCGCCTGGCGTGCCGTTGGCGACACCGCTCCTTTCCGTCACCGAGGTGTCTTCGGCACCATTGACAGTGATCACCGCGGCATCATTGGCGCCATGAATGGTGATGTCGATCACCTTCTGGGTGCCGTCGGCGGTCGTAACCGTCACCAGTTCATGCAGCGTTGTGTTCGCCCCGGTGCTGTTGAGCGCCTGGACGACCGCGTTGTTGTCGTCGAGCGTATAGCTCCAGGTGCCGTTGGCATCGATCGAGAAGGTGCCATAGGTCTTGGCCACGCCGGACTGCACGGTAAACAGCGCCGAGCTGTCGACATCGGTCGCATCGAGGTCGCCGGAGGCCGTCGCGTCGCCTGGCGTGCCGTTGGCGACACCGCTTTTTTCCGTCACCGAGGTGTCTTCGGCACCATTGACAGTAATCACCGCGGCGTCGTTGATGCCGGTGAACTGAATGGTAGCCGTGGCCCAGCTTAGCGTGCCATTGCCGAGTTGAATGGCGTAGGTCACTCTGTCGGTGAGAATCTGCCCCTGCCCAAGTGCCTGCACCTGGGCGTCGATATCTGCCTTGTTGTAGTGGATCGTACCATCGGCGCTTATCCAGATGCGAGCGCCTAGAAAGCTCGTATTGGCGGTCGCTGGGAGCGCGGCGAGCGCTGCACTATCACTTGAGTATGTGATGTCGCGCGCCAGTAGATCTGTCGGTGCGTATATCTTCGTCGCTGTCGTAAGACTGTCTGCGTTGTCGATAGAATACAGCTGTGTGGCCGCTCCTCCCAGATCGTTCGCCAATACATTCAGGATCAAGACGCCAGTGGCATCTTCCGAAAAGGCAAGAAGATCGTCCTTCGCTTGCGGCGTGTTCGAGAACGACGTCGTGGTGCCGCCGGCACCGGTGACCTGAGTAGCCATTTTCAACCCCCCTTTGTTTAAGAACAGACGCCCCAAATCTGTTCTATTGACGGTCCGGCACGTTCCGCTGCCACCAGATGAAGAATAGCGCGGACCGGCATGCGAATTCGGGCAGGCATCAATTGGCAGAGCCATCCAGACGAGCCACCGCGCTACGAACAGCCGGCTTAAGCGGACCGTTCGCGGGCGGATGATGGCTCAATAACTGTGGCTGCGACGGCTTTGGCAGCCGCGCCCGTTCTCCCTACCCCAATTGCGTCATCCAAACTCGCGAGCACGAGATTTAGAATACGCTTATATTAGGAGATTATTAACTCTATGCGCGAGGAAGCGCAACGTCCGTGTTTGCAAGACAGTTAATTAGTCAAGATCAAAGCAGAGCCACAACAGCCCGAACGGTTGCGGCATTGAGCCAGGAGCGGATCGGCAGCGTTCAGACACGGATTTTAAGAAGCGGTTCTTCGGAACTTGACAGACGTCGACTTGACCTGACCAATCCGGCCCTTCAGGCCGGAAACAAGAAGGCCGAGCCGGGATCAAAAAAGATGCGCTTGCCTGATGTTGCGGGGCTGTCTGCTCCCTCGGCGTCAGAGGTTGGCCTGACATCGATTTCCTCGCCGGCGGCCGTGCGCGCCACGACGCGCCGGCGGTCGCCGAAGAACGCCGTATCGATGATCTCGACGGCAAGCGCCGCGCTCGTGGGGCCAGGCGCGAGGCGGAAGGCTTCCGGGCGCACCATCAGCCGGACCCTCTGACCCTGGCCGAAGGACGTTGTCGTTTTGATACCGGTCACGATTGAGCCCTCGGCCAGGCGGATCGTGGATACGCCACGCGCGGTTTGCAAATGCTCAGCCGGCAGAAAATTCGAGTTGCCGATGAAGCCGGCAACAAATTCGCTCGCCGGCCGGAGGTAAAGATCCTCGCCGGTGCCGATCTGTTCGATGCGGCCTTCCCTGAACAGCGCGATTCGATCGGATAGGTGCAGCGCCTCCTCCTGATCGTGCGTGACATAGAGGATGGTGACGCCTGTCTCCCGGTGGATGCGGCGGATCTCGGCCTGGATTTCCTGGCGCAGCTTTTTGTCAAGCGCCGATAGCGGCTCGTCCATCAAAAGGATCGGCGGGTCGTAGGCGAGCGCGCGGGCAAGCGCCACGCGCTGCTGCTGGCCGCCAGATAGCGCGCCCGGATGGCGGTCGGCGAAGTTTTCGAGACGCACCAGCGCCAGCATGTCGGCAACCTTGCGCTTGATCTCAGCATCGTGCCGGCGGCGCACGCGCAGCGGAAAGGCGACATTCTCGGCGACGCTCAGATGCGGAAACAGCGTGTAGCGCTGGAACACCATGCCGATGTTGCGCTTGTGCGACGGCACCGAAAGCAGCGACATGTCCTCCAAAAGCACATCGCCTGAGCTCGGATCCTGGAAACCGGCAATGGCGTAGAGCGTCGTCGACTTGCCGGAGCCGGACGGGCCGAGGAACGTCAGGAATTCACCTTTAGGCACATCGATGGTCACGTCGTGGACGGCGACGAAGGCGCCGAACGTCTTTCTTAGCGCGCGTATGGACAGGAAGGACCGGGTCATCTGGATAATTTTCTGCGAAGGAGTGCGGTCACAATCATCAGGCAAAACGTCAGGCCAACCAGCAGGCTCGAGGCGGCGGCGACGACCGGGCTGAGGTCTGCGCGCAGGCTGCCCCAGATCTTAACCGGCAAGGTCTGCAAGGTCGGGCTTGCCATGAAGATCGCCACCACGACCTCATCCCACGAGGCCAGGAACGAGAAGATCGCCGCCGAGAAGATGCCGATCCTGATCGACGGCAAGGTGATCCTCAGCCGCGCCTGAAACGGACTTGCGCCGCAGACGATGGCTGCATCCTCGATGGATTTATCGAAACCTTCGAGCGCCGCGGTGATCGGGATGATGGCGAAAGGAAGCGCCAGGATGGTGTGGGCGATGACGAAGCCGACCGTGGTGCCGGCAAGGCCGATGCGCAGGAAGAAAGCATAGATGGCGATGGCGAAAACGACGACCGGCAGCACCATCGGCGTCAACAGCAATCCGCGCAGGACCTGGCGTCCGCGGAACTCCCCCCTGACCAGGCTGAAGGAGGCGAACAGGCCGATTATGACGGCCAGCATAGCGGCCATGGCGGCAATTCGGGCACTGGTCAGCGCGGCATCGATCCAGGTCGGGTCGCCCAGCAATTGCTGATACCATCTCAGCGTCCAGCCGGGTGGTGGAAAGGCCAGCCAGCGCGACGAACCGAACGACAGGAGCACGATGAAGACCACCGGCAGCAGCAGGAATGCCGCGACGGCCGCCGTGAAGCCGACAAGCGCCACCCGCAGCCATCCGAGCCGTTCATAGTCGAGCAGCATGTCAGATCCCTCCCCCGGCGCGCCTGGCACCAACCAGGCGAAGCTGGATCGCGTAGAGCGCCATGGTGACGACAAGCAGGACGAAGGCGGCCGCACTGCCGAGCCCCCAGTTGAGTAGCGACTGCACCGTCTGGGCGATCATCTCTGCCAGCATCATGTTCGATGTGCCGCCGAGCAGGGCCGGCGTGACGAAGTAGCCGAGCGACATGACGAAGACCATCAGACCGCCGGCGGCGACGCCCGGAAGAGACAGCGGCAAGAGGATGCGGCGGAAGGCCTCGAACGGGCTTGCGCCGCAAAGGGCGGCGGCGCGCAGCGTCATAGGGTCGATGGCGCGCAAAGTGCCCACCAGCGGCAGGATCATGAAGGGCAGCATGATGTAGACCATGCCGATGGTGACCCCGGCCAGATTGTTGATAAGCGGCAGCGGCTCGTGGATGATGCCGAGCCCCATCAGTGCCCGGTTGATCACCCCCGTACGCTGCAGCAGCACCATCCATGCATAGGTGCGGGTGAGAAGGTTGGTCCACATCGACAGCACGATGATGCCGAAGACGATCGATCCCATGGCCGGCGGCATGATCGCCAGCATCCAGGCAACGGGAAAGGCCATCAGGATGGTGACGGCGGTTACGACCGATGCGACCAGGAAAGTGTTGAGGAACACCCGCACATAGGTGCCGCTGCCGAACAGGGTCGCGTAGTTCTGCAGGCCCGGTTCAGGATCGGTTACGCTGCGCAGCAGCAGGGCCACCACCGGCATGATGAAGAACAGGCCAACCAGCAGCAGAGCCGGCAAGGCGCTGCCGCTGCCGGCCGGCAGGCCGGCGACTGAGCTGCGTCTGAAAGAAATTCCTTGCATCGAGCGGTCCTGTCCCGAAACGGGGCGCGCAAGCCGCGCGCCCGTCACCTGCAACGGCGTTACTTGGTCTGCCAGGCATACCAGCGCGTGGCGATCTCGTCTCGATGCTCGGCCCAGTAGTTCATGTCGAGGTTGATCTGTCCCTCAACATGGGCATCGGGGAGTGCTTTGACGGCATCGGCGGGCATCTCAGCCTTGGCCTTGGTATTGATCGGCGCATAGCCGCTCGCCTCGGCGAATTTCGCCTGGCCGGTCGGGCTGGTGGCGGCAGCGAGGAACTTCATCGCGCTGCCCTTGTTCTTGGCGCCCTTCGGCACGACGAGCACGTCGGCGGCGGTGAGGTTCTGGTTCCAGGCAACACCGACATCGGTGCCATCCTGCTGCAGGGCGAAGACGCGACCGTTCCACAACTGGCCGAAAGCGGCCTCGCCGGAGGCAATCAGCTGCTGCGATTCAGCACCGCCGCTCCACCAGACGATATCGGACTTGATGGTGTCGAGTTTCTTGAAGGCCCGGTCGAGGTCGAGCGGATAGAGCTTGTCCGCGGGCACGCCGTCGGCCAGCAGCGCGATCTCGATGACGCCGGGGGCCGACCATTTGTAGAAGGTCCGCTTGCCGGGAAATTTCTTGGTGTCGAACATGTCGGCCCAGCCGGTCGGTTCGCCCGGAACGGCGCCCTTGTTCCAAGCAAGCACGAAGGAATAGTAGAAGCTGCCGACGGCATGCTCATTGCTGAAGCGCGGGTCGAGATCGGCCTTGGGTACGACCGCATAGTCGATCGGCTCCAGCAGCCCGTCCTTGGCGGCCTTGATGGCGAAGTCCATCTCCACGTCGACCACATCCCAGGTGACGTTGCCGGCATCGACCATGGCCTTGAGCTTGCCGTAGTCGGTTGGTCCGTCTTGCAGGACCTTGATGCCGGAGCTGGCCTCGAAGAGGGCCGCCCAGGATTTCGTCTGCGCCTCTTGCGTGGTGCCACCCCAACTTGTGAAGGCCATTTCATCGGCCTTGGCAGCGGTGGCGGCGAGCAGTCCGGCCAGCAAGCCGGTCAGGATCAGTTTCATGATATTCTCCTCTGTTGGTCTGTTCTTGTTTTTCTCAGTGCACCTGCGCCCCACGCTCTCAGCGCATGACGAAGGGATCCGGGATCGGCTCGTCCGACGTCTTGATCCAGACGGATTTCGAGCGCGTGTAATCTCGGATGGCGTCGAGCCCGCCTTCGCGGCCGAGACCCGACAGGCCGTAACCGCCAAAGGGAACGAGCGGCGATACGGCGCGATAGGTGTTGACCCAGACAACACCGGCATGGATGTCACGCGCCATGCGATGCGCCTTGCCGAGATTGCTGGTGAACACGCCCGAAGCCAGGCCGAACGGCGTATCGTTGGCGAGCGCCAGTGCCTGCGCCTCGCTGTCGAAGGCAAGCACGCTGAGCACCGGCCCGAACAATTCCTCCCGCACGCAAGGCAGGTCGCTGCCGCCGGCGTCGATGATAGTCGGCGCGTAGTAGAAGCCGTCCCCGGTTGGCCGCGTTCCACCGGTGACCAGTCTGCCGCCCGCGGCAAGGCTCTCCGCGACCACCTTCTCGATCCAGTCGCGCTGGCGCAGCGTGGCGAGCGGCCCCATTTCTGTGGCCGGATCCTGTGGGTCGCCGACTCGGATCGCTTCGGCCTTGCGCCTCAGCCGTACGAGGAATTCATCTTTTACCGAGCGCTCGATCAGCAACCGTGACCCGGCGACGCAGCTCTGGCCGGTCGCGGCGAAAATGCCGGCGACCACCGCGTTGGCGGCGCTGTCGAGGTCGGCGTCGGCGAAGACGACGACCGGGCTTTTGCCGCCGAGTTCCAGAGTGGTGTAGGCAAGGTTCTCCGCCGTGTTCCTTACGATGGCGCGCGCCGTCGATGGACCGCCGGTGAAGGCGACGCGCGAAACCAGCGGATGGCTGGTCAGGCGCCGGCCGCACTCCTGGCCAAAGCCGGTGAGGATGTTGACGACGCCTGAGGGGAAGCCGGCCTGCTGGACCAGTTCGGCAAAGGCGAGCAGCGGCGCCGGGCCGTCCTCGGAAGCCTTAAGCACGATGGTGCAGCCGGCGGCGAGCGCCGGGCCGAGCTTGACGGCCGAGAGGAAGAGCTGTGAGTTCCACGGCACCACCGCGGCAACGACGCCAATCGGCTCGCGACGGATGGTGACGTCGAGATCGGGCTTGTCGATCGGCACATGCGCGCCTTCGTGCTTGTCGGCCAGTCCGCCATAATAGCGGTAGTAGTCGCCGACATAGGCGATCTGGGCGCGGGTCTCGCGGATGATCTTGCCGGTGTCTCGTGTCTCGAGCTCGGCAAGGCGCCCGGCATTGGCGGCGACGAGGTCGCCGAGCTTGACCAGCAGCTTGCCACGCGCCGTCGCCGTCATCCTTCGCCATAGGTCTGAGCGCAGTGCGCGGTGCGCCGCCTCGACGGCACGGTCGACATCGGCTTCGCTCGCCGCCGGCATCTTCGCCCAGGCCGCCCCGGTCGACGGGTCGACGCTGTCGAAAGTGGCGGACGGTTCGTCGAAGCGGCCGTCGATGAAGTTCCTGAAGAGGGCGTCGGTCATGGGCTCGCGATCAGAGGAAGGCCGGCATCACCCGGTCGATGAACAGTTGCAGCGATTTCATCTTGCGCTTGTGCGAAAGGCCGCTGTCGATCCAGATCGAATACTGGTCGTAGCCGAGCGCCTCATAGTCCTTCAGCCGGGCGATGACCTCATCGGCCTCGCCAATCACCAGGTTCTGCCTGATCTTGTCGGGCGCGTATTGTGGCATGGCCGCGATCTCGTCCGGCGTCAGCAGCTCTAAAACGCCTTGATGCACCGGCTTCTTGTTCTGGAACCAGGCGCCGAACTGGCAATAGAAAGTCGACAGGTCCTGCGTGAGGCGATCGGCGTCGGCCGCGTCTTCGGCGACGAAGGTGTGCATCAAAAGCATGATTTCCGGCCGTTCGATCTCGGGATGCGCGGCGCATGCGGCGTTGAAGCGCTGCATCAGGCTCGTCACCTCCTCGTCGCCGGAAGCCAGCGGCGTCACCTGGACCTTGCAGCCATTGGCGACAGCGAAATCGTGCGAATTCGGGTCGCGGGCCGCCACCCAGATCGGCGGGTAGGGTTTCTGCAGCGGCTTGGGCGAGGAGGTGGTCGGCGGGAATTGCCAGAACTCGCCGGAGAGTTCGAAGTCGCCGTCCCAGAGGCCGCGGATCGCCGGTATGATCTCGCGCATGCGCTGGCCGGCGCCCCAGGCGTCGAGCCCCGGGAAGATACGCTGATATTCATAGCTGTAGGCGCCGCGCGCAATGCCGATGTCGAGCCGGCCGCCACTGATGACGTCGGCCATCGCGGCTTCGCCGGCAAGCTTGATCGGATGCCAGAAGGGCGCGATCACGGTTCCAGTGCCAAGGCGGATGTGGCTGGTTTTGGCCGCGAGATAGGCGATGTTGATGAAGGGATTGGGCGAGATGGTGAATTCCATGCCGTGATGCTCGCCGATCCAGGCGGTCTCGAACCCTGCCTGTTCGGCCATCAGGACCAGCTCCTCGAGCTCGGTCACAAGCTCGGAATGCGGCTTGGCCAAGTCCGACCGTTCCATGTGCACGAAGAGCGAGAATTTCATCGCTGGTCACCTGTGGTGGGTGCTGTGGAACCGGCGGTCCTGGCGAGCGGCCGGACCTCGCCTTCGACATCGTTGCCGACATAGACGCCGAATGCATCCACTGAGCATTCCTTGACATAGCGTGCGAGCATCGAGCGGATCGCCGGATCGGCGATCTTCAACTCCTCGATCGCGTGGATCTCGACCAGCCTGATGCCGCGATCGCTGGAAGCGGGCACGTCGAACGTGCCGCGATAGTAGACATGTGTGCGCGAAACATCTCTGGCATCGTCCCAGACGGCGAAAAGGAAGCCCAGCTTGGCCTCGATGGCCCTCGCGGCAAGCACCCCTCGCAGGCTTTTCCCATCGCCAGCCGCACCCAGACCTCGACCGCGCGGCAGTTCAAAACCATCCGCCGTCTCCAGGAACAGGATTCGGCCGCCATTCTCGAGGATGGCGCCGACATCGGTGCCGGGCTGGGTGGCTGCCAGCGCGTCCTGGCTGAGGCCGGGCGCGACATACGCGCCGCGGCAATAGCCGAGCGGCTGCGCGGAATTGTGCTCGAAATCGCGGACGCGGCCAATGAGGATTGAATGATCACCGGCATTGACCAGCCGCTCCATGTCGCAGTCGAAGGATGCGACGGAGCCGTCCAGCACGGGGCTGCCCGTTCGTCCCGGTCTCCAGGCAACGGCGGCGAACTTGTCGGCCGCTTTCGAGGCGAATATGCCGGACGCTGCCTTCTGATCCTCGTTGAGGACGTTGATGGCGAAGCTTTTCGATGTCGCAAAGACAGGATGGCCAACCGCCTTATGAGCGATGCAGACCAGCACCAAAGGTGGATCGAGCGACACCGAGGTGAAGGAGTTGGCGGTGAAGCCGCGCGGCTCGCCTTCGGGCCCGATGGTGGTGACGATGGTGACGCCGGTGAGGAAGGAACCCAGCGCACGGCGGAACTCGCTGCCGTCGAACCCGGTGTTCGCCGCGGCAGCGCTGTCTTGCTCGATCGCTTCGCCTTCTTTGAGGAAGTCGACGATATGGCGCGTCGTCAGGCCGGGATCCGCCACCGCCATCATATGCCGCTCGCCTGAGAGCACTGTGCAGCGGCCATGCGGCGCCAGCCGCGCCATCGCGGCCGACATTGCCGGCGAAGAATTCCTGTCCTCGGAACCGGTCATGAACAGGGCCGGTACGGCTAGCCTCGGCAGGCGGTCAGCGTGGTCGCTGTCGGCACGAGCGAACAGGCGATAGGTGCGAGCATAACCTTCCGGGTCGACGGCACCCAGTACGGCGGCCGTCTTCCGTGCAGCCGCCTCGAGCTCGACCGGCACCGGATCTCCGAACCAACGGGCAATGGTCTGTGCCGTGCCGGTCACCCCACTCTTGCCGGTAAGCGCCACCGCGCGCTGGCGAACAGCTTCGGCCAGTTCAGGTGGCCGCCGGAACACGGCATTCAGCGAGACGATGCGGCGGACGCGCTCGGCTGCGCGTAGCGCGAGTTCCTGGGCAACGAGCGCGCCCATCGAGTGGCCGATGACGGATACTTTGTCGAGGCCGAGATGGTCGAGCAGGCGAATGGCCTGATCAGCATAGTCGGCGAGTTCTGGGTTCTGCGGCGGCAGCGGCGACTGACCGTGGCCGAGCATGTCGATGGCGATGACGTCGAAGCTATCGGACATCCGCTCGATCTGCGGCTGCCAGATCGCGGCGTTCATACCAACGCCATGAATAAAAAGCACCGGTGCGCCCGCGCCGACACGGATGAAGCCGGTGCCGTCGGGCGCCGCACCCCGTCGAGCCCATGCCGATGCGGAAGCGTCAGCCATGCACGTCCCCAAGCTCTTTGAGGTCCTGGTAGCGGTCGCCGATTCGATGATGCGGGCGGCCGCCGATCGAGGCGCCGAGCGCCACAACCAGCTCGTCGGGCGCCGGTGCATCGCCGATCTGGAAATGCACGGTGAGGTAATGCGAGCGCCGCCCTTCGTCATTTTTGTCCATCAGCGGAATGATGATCGGGGTGTTGGGCCCGCCGCGCAGATTGGTGAAGGCAAGGTAGGTCTTGGCGCTTACGGCACGCCGATAGTGGTTGCCGAAGTGCAGCGTATGGATCAACGCCGACGCATGCTCGATCTCGCCCGACGTACCGCAGATGGCGGCCTTGCCATAGCCCTCGATAGCCTCGCCGGAACCGGCGGCGGCAACGATCTCATGGGTCAGGATCTCTCCCAGCACCGGCGCACAGGCTCGGATTTGGGGCGACAGATCGTCGGTGAAGCCGCGACCGGCCCAGGGATTGGTCAGCACCGCTGCGACGCCGATAAGGCGCAGCGGCCGGGGGGCGGCCTTGCCGCCTTCGATCAGCGTGTTCTCGGTATAGGTAACGATCTTACGAATGGCGGGCTGCATGGAATTCCTTGGGTAGGTGGTGCCTCGGGACATCCAATCCCGCTATCATCTTATGGTATACCATGCTATGGAGCGCCAAGTACCTTGTCAACCGGGCATCGAATCTGTTTTCGTAGCGGCGCAGGAGGCATGCATGCCAGACGACACGCTTCGCATCGACCGCAGCTCCAAGACCTTGAGGACGCTGGCGCTGGAGCGCATGCGCGAAGCGATCATGGATTTCCATTTCCAGCCTGGCGAAAGGCTTGTCGAACGGCCGCTTTGCGACCAGCTCGGCGTCAGCCGTTCCGTCGTGCGTGAGGTACTGCGGCAGCTGGAGGCAGAGGGGCTCGTGCAGATGATCCCTGGGCATGGGCCGGCCGTCGCCAGGCCGGACCTCGGCCGTACCGACGAGATCTACGAGCTTCGGGCTCTGCTTGAAGGCATCGCGGCCCGAGCCTGTGCCCTGTCGGCCACCGGCGAGCAGTTGGCAACGCTCGAAGGGGCGCTGGCGGATTTGTTCGATGCGTGGGCGTCGGCGACGCCGCCTGCGGTGATGCGGGCGACGACCAAATTCTACGAGGCACTGTTCGAGGCCGCCGACAAGCGTGTCGCCTGGGAAATCGTCTCCGGGCTGAATGTCCGCATCAACCAGCTTCGTTCGATGACAATCGTCTCGACCAACCGCCGCGAAGCGGCGATCGCCGAGATGAACGAGATAATGGATGCGATCCGCGCACACAAGCCGGAAGCGGCGGAAGCAGCAGCGCGGCGGCATGTCGAGTCCGCCTGGAAGATCGCCCGGAACACACTACGCGTCGATTGTCCTTAGTCTCACCACCAAATTCCAACAGAGCCGATCGCCCACGAATCGGGCTGCGTGCGGAAGCTTTACCTCACCTTAAGAATGCCGCAGCAACACCCTGCTCTATCCAGAGGGTGCCTCTGGGGCTCGTCGCGTGGAGCGAGCGGTTTTCTTCGCTACTTCGATTCTCAGGAAGCTAATCACGCGGCCTCTCTTGTGTCATCGTAGCTGACAGCAGCCTTCTCGAAAGCCAGATCACTCCGTCGAGCCCAGTTCCTCTCAGCATCGAGCAGCTCATTCTCCCCACTCAAGCCGTTCATGAACAGCCTGAGTACGTGCGCAGCCGTGCGCTCTCCCGCCCGCGAAGCAACAGGTACGCCGCGCTCTTTGCAGACCGTCTCACAAACACGGGCAAGCATCACAATGTCGCTCGGTTCTAAAAATCGACCTGGATACAACATACCGTCCTCTGTTGGAAAGCTACGTGAGCCTTTGATTACGCCAGGTCACCGGCAGCAACAATCAACTATGATAGCCTCCACCTCGACTGGGTCAGAAAATTTGAGTGGCCCTTCAGACGGTCGGGCATTGCGCACTCCGGATCGGAAGGTGCACGTCGATTTGCCGCGCGCGGAACTTACCAGACTCAAAGGACTGACCCTGGCGCCGCGGCATGCCCGTCGAGGTGTTCTTCTCGACCAGCAGCCGGCTGCGGCCTCGCCGCGTTCTTAACCTGATCTACGAATCGAGCAGCCGTTGCCGCCACATGCGCGCGGCAACCGTGCTTGCTCGGCCCACAGGTGATGCTGCCGTTGACGCAGACGCGGACGAGCAGCCCGACCTCATGTGCTCGACACAGGATTTGCTAAGCGCGGGGGGCCTTTTACCCGGGGCATGTCCAAAATAGAAGTCCTCTCCGACTCAGGTCGTCCTTGACATTTTGTTCCCTTTTTGTTCACTATGGCCATATATTCGGAGTCATTGCGAATGGACACATCATGACACTCTGCCTCGCCAAAGGAGCGACTTGATGCTGCTCACTGCATCACCCGTATGCAGCGCAAGGAGGAACCGCGATGGGAACGATGTACCCGGAGGCCGATGCCAAAGCCGAACTGCACTATGAAGCCGTGAAGCTTATCGCTCGCTACGATAGCCCGCTTGAGACCGTGAAGGCGTTAATGACCTACAACTGCGAACTAGAGACTCAGATACTCGCCATAGCCCACAGGCATCCGGGGATAGTCTCCATTGGCTATGATGATACGGGCCCTGTCGTGGGATGACTGGCGTGAACGTCGCAAACTGATCCAGCCCCGCCGCCCTACGGCGACGATAGTGGGATGAATGGAACGAGACATCTGAGGAAGCTTGTGCTGACACACTCGCGGCGCTCCGCACGGCAGGGCCAGGCCGGAGGGCGAAGTTGCCCAATACTGATCGGGTGCGACTTGGTATGACGATCCCTCGCGCGACCCGTCGGCTGGTTGAATTGTCCTCGGCGTGAGAGGAGAGCTTTTTAGCCATGCATGACCTTATCGCTTTCATTCAAAGCAACTCTTCGCTGGTGGCGGCTAACCCGCTGGCCTTTGCTACGTCTGCCGCGTTGTTCGGCGGCGGCGGATTTGCCGTGGGGCGCTATTTTCTTGCGGAGCGCATTGCCAATCTGGAAAGCCGGATTGCGCGGCGCGACGAGGAGATCACGGACCTGAAGGCCAAGCAGAAAGCACCGGAGCCGGAAGGCCCTGTGCCTCTATTCGAGATGACGGAGATTCTTCCCCCTGCGCCGCTCAACTTCAACCGGCTGTTGGTCCAGCGGAAAGACACCCTCCAGGTCAAATAGTTTACTCTCCCAACACAAAGCACCAGGCTGATCGTGGTCACGGCCTTCGACGGTCATGAGACCGGCGACCTGCAAACCGGCATGGCAGCCGACTGGGCAGAGCGATACGCACTGCGAGGAGACTGGCGGCAAGCATGCTGGCGTCATTGCGTGGTCGCGCGAGGGTAACCCTTCGGTGGGTGAGTATGGCGAGCCGACAACTCTGTTTGTAGGTGGCGACGTGCCGGACATGGAATAGCGTTCGCTTGGCCTGGGAGACCAAACAGGCATGACGACATGGGTTCATCTTGGCAGCTACTTTGAATGCGTTTCGGGATTTTCGGGGTTGGCATTTCGTCGGCGAGTGCAGCGATGCAAACGCGCATCGCGTAATCCACCTGCTTTGGAATGCGGGACAACGAAAAGATCAGACAAGAGTGCCAACCCCTACTCCACGATCTTCCAGTATGAGTCCTTGCGGATCACCTTTCCGTCACGAAATGTGTAGAAATCGCAACCTCGAACTTCCTTTCTTACGCCCTCGCGGGTGGTGCCGGTGAGGGTCCATTTCGACATGCCGGTGTTGGCAGCCTCGTCCGCAAAGTGCTGCCCATTGCCATAATGCACATCGGGCAAACCCTCAAATCGTCTCGCAAGCGCGTCTCGTACGCTGCGCTTGCCCTCGAAGCGCGTTCCCCAAGGCTCGGCTCCCCTTGGCATCTCCAGAACGCAGTCGTCGGCAAAGAACGCCATGATGCGACCGAGGTCGTGCGCGTTGAAGGCCTCGCACAGCTCCGTCAATGTGGTTCGAATGTCCATTCGCGAACGCCTCCTCGAAGTCGAAGTAGGTCACTGGCGGCGGATCCGGTCAAGTGTCCAGCGAGACTCCCTGGCCGTCACCACGATGGAGCGGGACTTCCGCCACTCACGCCTTCTTCGCAAACGCCCAGACCATCAGCGGGTATTCCTCGTCATTGCTCAGATCCCGCCACAGGCCGTAGGCGCGGACGGGGCCGCCGATATGGGCCCTGGCGCAGGCCTTGTTGCCCCAGCCGTGGACCTTGACGTTGGCTTCCGCGAAGCCGCCCTCGACCATCAGCTGCTTGAGGCCGGCCGGGGTCCATCGGTTGTAGTCGTGCGGCCTGGCGTGGACGCGAAACAGGAAAGGTGTTGCCACCATCGCCCAGCCGCCGGGCCGGGTCATGGCGTGGATGTTTTGCACTGCCGCGTGCGGCCGCCGCACATGTTCCAGCACCTGGTCGGCGATGACGATCGAATATTGCTCGTCGGTGCGATCCCTGCAGATGTCGAAGGCGGGGAAATCGACCGAGCGGTAATTGGGGCACATTGCCCGCCAATAGCGGTTCCAGCCGGGCGAGATCTCGATCACGTCGGCGGCCTTGCGGTTGCCGGCTTCGAGAAAGAGCGTGAACGCCTCGATCTGGCGGATACGCAGCCAGTTGCGCGAATCATAGCCAAGCAGCCGCTTGGCTGCCTGTTTGCCACGATTCTTCAGGGTGCCGGCAAGGCTCTCAGTCATAACGACCTCCAGAAACCCGCCGTCCTTGCTGGTAGCACTATGTTATGGGCAAAAGATGACAACGTAGCGCCGCCGCCGGCGGCGCGATCAGAAAAAATGTACGAGCAGGGCCACCGCCCCACAGTAGAGCTTCTGTTCCCATTGCCCACTTAGGATAAGGGATGGGCAGACTACCCTCTGCTTAATAATCGCCGTTGTAGTACCTGTCGTCGCACGGCGCCGTGTAGATGCGGCCGCGGCGGTCCTGGTAGCGGCACATCTGTTCGCCGCGCCGTTGCGGCGTAGTGGCCGAGCCGACGACGGCGCCGAGCAGGGCGCCGCCGGCGGCGCCGATGAGCGTGCTTTCGGTGTTGCCACCGATGGCCTGACCGACAAGGGCGCCGCCGGCGCCGCCGATCAGAGCGCCAGTTCCGGCCCGCTGCTGGCCTTCGGTCTGCGCGCACCCTGCCAGTGCTGCGGTCATCAGCACGGCGGCTATGACTTTGTGAAAGTTCATGTGAAGTCTCCCTTGAAGGCCTGAAATCCCTATGGTTCGTCCCGTGCGGCCGCAATGCGGCGGAACGGGGGCACGAGCCCTCACGATAAAAGACATGGTTTCTCGGGTGTTGATAGAAGCCCTGCCTGCTATTTTCCGAGCTTCTCGTTTTTATGGCGACAAGTCTCATTCGATACAAAGTGTCGATCAATGTGTAACGGGATTGAAGCCTCATACCGCTAGCGTTGCCGGTTCAAGCGGACGTTCAATCTGCCTTGTAGGCGTTGAAGGATGGAACAGGCGCACACAGTCCGTCGACCTGCTGTAGACGCACAGCGCGTGCGCGCAGCTCAATACGTGCGAATGTCCACTGACCACCAGAGCTACTCGATCGACAATCAGAAGGATGCAATCCGTGAATTCGCGGATGCGATGAACTACGACATTGTGGCCACATACGAGGACCCCGGTCGCAGCGGCTTGAACCTTGAAGGTCGCGCCGGCCTGCAAAGGCTGTTGGCGGATGTCGAAACGAAGAACGCGGATTTCGAAATCGTCATCGTCTACGACGTGAGTCGCTGGGGGCGATTCCCGAACCCCGATGAGAGTGCGTCGTACGAGTATCGGTGTCGCGTTGCCGGCGTGCGAATTGAATATTGTGGCGAACAGTTTACCAACGATGGCAGCATCGGATCAGACCTGCTCAAGGCGATAAAGCGCACGATGGCGGCCGAGCACAGTCGGGTGTTGTCGGTCAAGGTGTTTGCCGGCCAGTGCAGGCTCATTCAAATGGGATACCGGCAGGGAGGGTCGTCCGGCCTGGGCCTGAGGCGCCGGCTCATCGACCAGCATGGGCGCACAAAGACCATGCTCGCTCTCAAAGAGTACAAGAGCCTCCAGACGGATCGGGTCATCCTCGTGCCTGGACCACCTGATGAAATCGCGACGGTGCGCTGGATCTATGATGAATACGTGATGGCTGGTCGGACCGAGCTGCAGATTGCGCGGTCGTTGAATGCCAAGGGAGTGGTCACCGATCTCAATCGATCGTGGAAACGCGAATCCATTCATCAAATACTCAGCAACGAAAAATACGTGGGCAACAACGTCTGGAATCGGCAGTCTTTCAAACTCAAGCAAAGGAAGGTGACCAACGATACGACCCGATTGGTCCGCGCCGACGGCGCCTTTGAACCCATTGTGGACCGCAAGCTTTTCGACCGGGCTCAAGCCATAGCCGACGCCCGCTCATCTAAGATGAGCAACGATCAGATGTTGGTTGTGCTCGCCCAACTTCTGAAGAGGCGCGGTACCCTTTCAGGCCCGATGATTGACGCGGCGGCTGACTGTCCGCCGAGCAGCCGCTACAGGAAAAAATTCGGCAGTCTGCTGCGAGCCTACAAGCTCGTTGGATACGATCCGTCTCAGAACTATCGGTTTCTTGATATCAGAAGGCGGCTTCGTGAGGTCTTCGAAGAAGTCGTCCAAACGACAATAGCGACCATCGAGCGGGCGGGCGGATCTGCGGTGCGTCAGAGTGCTCTCGGCGTGCTTCGCGTCAACGATGAATTCACCGTAGCCATTGCGATGGGTCGCTGTCGGGCCACGCCATATGGCTATCCTCATTGGGTGGCCTCTGCGGAACGGGGTACCGCTGCGGACGTGAAAGTGGCCATCCGCATGAGCCCGGATAACCAGACGATCCTCGACTATCTGATAGCGCCAGCAAATGAGATTGGCGGGAAGCCCTTAAACTGCGCCTTGAACAAAAGGCTGGAATTCAACACTTTCTTCTACAAATCGCTGGATCCGCTGTTCGCCTTGGCCGAACGCGACGCCATCTCGGCCGCTCGCTGATGGTCACCGCCAACAGACCAATCTCGCTCCTGCGCCTGGACGCGATCAAGATCACCAACC
>NZ_RZPH01000089.1:0-10753 GCF_004022825.1 Mesorhizobium sp. M7A.F.Ca.CA.004.04.2.1 | reverse complement strand
TCCTTTCATCGGTCCGGCTGGACCCCAAACATCGATCAGGACATTTGTGTCAATCAACGTCGAGATCTTCACGCGGCCCCCTCAACCACTCCATGTACTGATCGGTGGTCATGCCTCCCAGATCCAACGTCCCCTCCATCTGGTCGAGGACATCGCTGAACCTGCGCAATTTCTCTTCCTGGGAGAGGTTCTCGTTGACGGCAACCAGCCGAACACCCTCGTCGGTGGCCACGAACTCCACCTCGGAGCCCGGGGCGATGCCCAGACGGTCCCTTATCGGCTTGGGGATTGTGACTTGCCCCTTGGTGGTCACGCGCATGGTAATACCTCTGCGGTATTACTTATCCCTGCAGCGTGAACAAGTCAAGAACATAGCTAGCCGGCCAGCGCCATCCTGTAGGCCACGCTCTGCCGGTGATGCGCGTGGCAGATGGCGATGGCGAGCGCATCAGCGGCATGTTCGGTATCGAAGACGGCTTTCGGCAACAGCACCTTCACCATCATGTGGATCTGCTTCTTGTCGCCATGGCCGACGCCGATCACCGCCTTCTTCACCGCGTTGGGCGCATATTCTGCAACGACAAGCCCCGCACGCGCCGGCACCAGCATGGCGATGCCACGCGCCTGGCCGAGCTTCAGCGTTGCCACCGCGTCCTTGTTGACGAAGGTCTGTTCGACCGCCGCCTCGTGCGGCATCGCGCTGTGCAGGATTTCGGCGAGCCCGTCATGCAGCTGGCACAGCCGCGTTGCCAGCGCCGCCTTGTCGTCGGACTTCACAGTGCCGGAAGCAATGAAGCGCAGCGAATTGCCGAGGCTTTCGACGATGCCCCAGCCGGTGCGCCGAAGCCCAGGATCGATACCGATGATGCGAATCGCTTCCGCCATTTGCCGAGTTTACCTCCGGCCCACAGCGATGCCAGCGAAATGTGAACAAACCGGAAACAGAAGACGGACCGAGGTCTAACCCCGAGCGAAAGCCGTGTTGAGCAGGCTGATCTGGTCGGAAACCGGATTGAGGCGGCGAGCCATCGGTTGCATGTCGACCAAGGCGCTCGAGCCATAGATCTCCTCGTCCATGCGGCGCACCAGTGCTTGCAGGCGCAGCGAGCGGGTGACGAGATCGAGGAAATCCTCGGGCAACTCGGCCCAGCCGGCGGCTTCGTCATGGGCGGAAGCGGTGTCGAGACGCACCTTGGACTTTTCCGACGCGACCTGGTCGCGGGTCATCTCGCCGGAATTGGCGGCGCGCTGCAAAAGCAGCCAGGACGCAACCTGCATCAGCCTGGTGGTCAGCCGCATCGATTCGGCCGCATAGAGCGTGGCGCCCAGCCGCGACAGTTTCTTTGCCTCGGCCCGGCCCTTGCCGTCGAGATATTCGGCGGCCTGTTCGACCAGGCCCATGCCTTCCTGGTAAAGCGGCTTGAAGGATTGCGAGAAAACCCGGCGCTCCGCCAGCTTGACGGTTTTCGCACTGCCCTTCGAAGGCTCGTTCATTGATACGCCCCTGCACTTGCAACCGGCCGATTCGGCTCCCTGCCGATACACCCGGAACCCTATCTGACTGAAGCTTGAAAATGCGCTTCGTCACCGGCGAAGGCAAGCACATGTTTAACAGAAGGTTAACGGCGAGCCGCCATTGGGCGGCCCCGCTGAGACGCGGACAAAAAGGGAAATGAAGACAAAAAAAGAGCCGCGGATAAGGCGGCTCTCAGGAGTTTAACAGGGAGGCGTCAAACAAAGTGGCTCCAACCACTCGGTAAGAATCCAGATCACTGGATGAACATAGTAAACACCTGTAAAGCTTAATGAAGCCTTAACGGCGCGGATGTTTTTTGACCGAACGCCGCCATACTGTGCCGTAACAGGACAGCATCTCCTGCGTTAGGCTAGCTCAGGCTGTCCTCCAGATCGCCGGCACAGCCTCACCTTACCCCAGGTCCAGCTCAGGCCGTCTTCCAGATCGCCGGCAAGGCGATGAAGGCGAACAGCAGCATGGCTGCGTAGAAGCCCATCGAGGAGGCCGCCACCAGCGGTTCGATCGCGGCATTGCCGGCAAGCAGGAAGTAGAGGCCGATCAGCAGGCCGATGCCGCTGATTGCGGTCAGCCAGAAATGAACGGTGGCGAGTGTCTTTTGCCCGATGGCAGGGAACAAATGGTAGAAGAAGGCGAAGACCGCCGACATCAGCCATCCAGCCACCATTGTGTGGGCGTGAGTCGGCATCTGACCGTGATCCTGGCTGATCGACATGTGCAGGCCGAGCGCCATGCCGCACAGCGAATAGATGACGGCCAGTGTGAAGAAATTCCGTGCTACCCCTTGCATGTCTGTCCCCCGAATTGCCTTTTCCCGTTGTGGGAATGGGTTGATCGTCAGGCGATTGTTGTCGCCACCGGGCTCCCGGCGTTAAGCGCGTTAGCATCGGCGATGTTTCCGGACGATGTCGCGCCAACCCCCTCCCGACGATTCGTACATTAGCAGGAAATCAGATAGCGCGTTCACTATCTCAGCCGCTTCTTCATTGCCTGAAACAGATCCGGGTTTTTCGCGACATCGTTCCGAAACAGGCGCCACGCTAAACGCCCGCTCCTCTGACGGCCGGCGCAAATCAGCGCCGCCGCAACCTGACCGGAACACTGCAGGAGCAACCCATGGACTGGTACTCGATCGTCAAATTCCTCCACGTCACTACCGCCATTCTGTGGGTCGGAGGCGGCTTCGTGCTGTTCCTGCTGGGCATGCTTGCCGAGCGGGCGGGCAACATAGAGGAAAAACTGCAGGCAATGCGCGCCAGCGGTCAGCTGGGCGGCAGGTTCTTCGCGCCGATGTCGATGCTGACGCTGATTTTCGGCCTCATCATGTGCTGGTTCTGGGTCGGCTTCTCCGACCTGTGGATCCTCATCGGCCTGGCCGGCTACGCCACGACCTTTTCGATCGGCATGTTCATCTTCAAACCGACCGGCGAGCGCATGGGCGCAATGATCGCCAAAGAGGGCGTCACACCAGAGGTTCTTGCCATCGGCCAGCGTATGATGAGCGCGGCGCGCTTCGACTATGCGGTGATGGTGGTCATCATTGCCGACATGGTGCTCAAGCCGACCGTGCATGACATCGGTATCCTCGCCGGCATGGTGCTGGCCGTCTTGATCGGCGCCACACTGGCCTTTGGCGGCAACCGCCGTCTCGTGCCGAGCGCTGCCTGACCCTGATGACGGGCGGCGGCGCAGCCGCCTTTCTACATCGGACCTGCGATGCCATCCCACAGCAGCTTCAGTGCAACGACCGCGACGGTTGCATAGGTGAAGGGATAGAAGGTTTCCGGCCGCATCCGCCGCACCAGCCAGGCCCCGGCAATGGTCGACAGCGGCGCCAGCGGCATCAGCACCGCCGATGCCGTCAGATTGGCGGTGTCGAACTGGCCGAGCGCGAAATAGGGCACCAGCTTCAGCGCATTGGTGGCGGCAAAGAAGATCGCGGCGGTGCCCGATAGAACCTTCGGATCGAGCCGGATCGGCAAGGCATAGACCTGGAAGGGCGGGCCGCCGACATGGGCTACGAAGCTGGTGAACCCGGCGACCGTGCCCCAGACCGCGGCGGCGACGCGGTTGGGCGCGGCAGCGTGATCGGCGCCATGGCGGAACTGCAGATAGAGCCAGCGCAGGACGAAGATGATGGCGACGGCGCCGACGATCAGCCGCACCGCCTCTTCGGTGACCAGTGCCGCCGTCAGCCAGCCAAGGCCGATGCCGATGACGGCGCCCGGCATCATGTCGACCAGCATCTTTCTGTTATAAACGCCCCACCATGTCCATACCGAGACGATGTCCATCAGGCACAGGATCGGCAGCAGGATGGCCGCCGCCTGCACCGGCGGCATGGTCAGCGCCATCAGCGGCACGCCGACGAAACCGACGGCGCCGCCAAAGCCCCCCTTGGACAGGCCGACCAGAAAGACCGCCGGAATGGCAGCCGCATAGAACCACGGATCGAGAAGCAGGCCTGACATGGGAGGGGGGACTGGTCCGGAGGGAAAGCGGGTCGACGCTTGAATAGCCCAGAATGCCCGGCGGAGCGACAGCAAATATGAGCGTGGCGGCGGCACACTCGGCCGACGCCGGCCAGTGCCTAGCGCCGAGCCGAGACCAGCAGGAACATCGGCCGCTCGAGCTCTTCCGCCAGTTCCGGCTTGGCTGCGATTTGCGCATCGGTCGGCCGGAATTCCTCGACATGGCCGATGGTGAAGCCGGACCGGATCAGTGCGTTGAGGGTGGTGCCGATCGTGCGGTGATGTTTCACCACGCCCTTGGCCAGCCAGTCGGTGCTGCGCGGTCCTGCCACCAGATATTGGTCGACAGGCCACGTCTTGCGGCCTTCGCTATCGATCACCCAGCCGGGTTTGGTCGGCGCCATGAAGATCGGATGTTCCGTCGAAAAGACGAAACGCCCGCCAGGCGCCAGGGCCCGATGCACGGTCCCGAACAGACGCGACACATCCTCGACATAGTGCAAGGCGAGCGAGCTGTAGACGAGATCGAAGCTGGCTTCCGGCAGGCTGAGCCGATCGAGATCGGCCGTCTCATAGCTTATGCCAGCATCGGGGCCGGCGGCCCTTGCCCGGGCAAGCATCTTCTCCGACAGATCCAGGCCAAGCACCTGCGCCGCCCCATGCTCGCGGGCCCAGCGGCAGAACCAGCCGAAGCCGCAGCCGAGATCGACGACCCTCAAGCCGCCGACATCGGGCAGCATGGCGCGCAGTGCCGGCCACTCGGCGGCACCCTCCAGCCCTTCGACCGAACGGCCGAGCTGGCTGTAGCCTGCGAAGAAATCCTCACGGTCGTATATATTCTGCGCCATGGTTCCGGCCTCGTTTGGGCCGGCACACTAACCAACCGGCCGCCGGCTTTCCACCCAACTCGATCAGGAGGCCTGCAAGACCTTTGCCCTATCCCGAGAGGCGGTTGCGTCAAGCGGCGGCGGCCGCCGCCGGATCGGCTGCGCCTTGATAATGGCGGTGCTTGTCTCCGCCTTGTCGGCGATGCGATCGAGAATCCCGTCGAGATCGCCGATCGAGCGCACGAACAGCCGGGCGACGAAACAGTCATCGCCCGTCACCTTGTCGCATTCGCCGAATTCGGGAATTTCCTCGATCAGCTTCTGGACGATGTGCAGCTTGCCCGGCAAAGGCCGGATGCGCACGATCGCCTGCAGGGTATAACCGAGCGCCAGCGGATCGATCTCGACAGTGAACGCTCGGATGACGCCGCGCTCCTCGAGCCGTCGCAGCCGCTCCGAAACGCTTGGCGACGACAGCCCGACCTGGGCGGCCAGTTCCTTCAGCGAGGTCCGTGCATCCTTGACCAGGATTTCAAGGAGATTTCGGTCGAGATCGTCCAGCATCTTTTTCTTTCCCCGATAGTTTGGAGTTTTCTCCTAATATAATTAGGCCAACCGGCCATACGCCCTTTCCAATCAGATGGAAAGCTTCGCGGCAGCATGAGATTATGGCGGCTCAACCGATATGGAGGTTTGTTGTGAACGAAACGGTGCGCGGCACGGTCGAAATGTCAGCCGCAATGGCCATCCTGGGAACGATCGGATGGTTCGTCGTCCTGTCCGGCCAGCCGATCATGGATGTGGTGTTCTGGCGTTGCGCTTTCGGTGCGCTGACGCTGCTCATCATCTGCGCCGGGCTGGGATTGCTGCGCAACAGGCTGTCGCTGCGCATCATCGGCATCGCCGCGCTCGGCGGCGTCGCCATCGTCGTCAACTGGCTGCTGCTGTTCAGCGCATTCTCGCGCGCGTCGATCTCGATCGCCACCGCTGTCTACAACACGCAGCCTTTCATGCTGGTCGGCTTCGGTGCGCTTTTCTTCGCCGAGCGGCTGACCCTGACCAAGCTGACCTGGCTGGCCATCGCCTTCGCCGGCATGGTTCTGATCGTGCAGTCGGCTCCCGATGCCGGCGATATCGGCACGGATTATTTCACCGGCATCGTCATGGCGTTGGGCGCGGCTTTCTTCTGGGCCGTCGCCGCCATCGTCACCAAGAAGCTCAAGGGCACGCCGCCGCACCTCATCGCGCTGATCCAGGTCTGCGTCGGCGTCGTCATGCTGGCGCCTTTCGCCAATCTTGCAGAGCTTCCGGCCGATGCCTGGAGCTGGACCATGCTGGCGACGCTCGGCATCGTCCATACCGGCCTGATGTACATACTGATGTACGGCGCCATCCAGAAGCTGCCGACGCATCTGCAGGGATCGCTGTCCTTCATCTATCCGGTCGTCGCCATCCTGGTCGATGTCGTCGCCTTCGGCCATCGGCTGCATCTGAGTCAGGTCGTCGGCGCCACCGCCATCCTGATCGCCGCCGCCGGCATGAATCTCGGCTGGACGCTGTGGAAGGGCAAACCGCCCGTGGCGAGCCCGCACCCGATCAAATGAAGCGCCCCGCCGGATGCCCGGCGGGTCAAACATCGCGATCCCGGCTGCCCGCCTGTTCAAAGCGGGCACTTTGCTCTATGCCGCAATCCAACCATCTTCGCCCGGCATAGGCGAAACGCGGGACCCGAAGAACCATGAATGAAGCAACGCCCCCCAATCGCTGTCGCATCGTGCTGATCGCGCCGTCCGGCGTGCCGGCGGCCCGTATTGTCGCGGCATTCGATGGCGGCGATGTCGCTTCGCTGATCCTGCCCGAGAACGGCATGGATGAAGCCTCCTTTCAGGCTTTCGCCGAACAGATCGTGCCGGCAGCGCAAGCCGCCGGCGTTGCTGTCATCATCGCCGGCGACACCCGCATAGCCGGCCGCGTCCAGGCCGACGGCATCCATGTCGAGGTCTCCAAGGCCGAACTTGCCGAGACGATCGAGCATTTCCAGGCAAAGATGATGGTCGGCACCGGCGGCGCCAAGACACGTGACGACGCGCTCGAGCTTGGCGAGACGCGGCCAGACTACATCTTCTTCGGCCGCTTCGGTTACGACAACAAGCCCGAACCGCACCCGCGCAACCTGTCGCTCGGCGCATGGTGGGCGGACATGATCCAGATCCCTTGCATCGTCATGGCCGGATCCGACATCGCCTCGGTCGAAGCGGTGGGCGCCACCGGCGCTGAATTCGTGGCGCTGTCGAGCGCCGTGTTTGCCGACGGCACCGATCCCAGGACAGCGGTCGCCACCGCCAACGCGCTGCTCGACGAGACCGCGCCGCGCTTCGAGGACTGAAATGTCCTCGGCGACGCTTCCCCTCCAGGCTCTGCTTGCGGTGCTGATGGTCCAGGCTGCCGCCGCGGAGACCATCCCCCTGCCGCAGCCCAAGCCGGAAATCGGCGTCCACACCGACAAGCCGATCGACAAGCCGTTGCCGCAGCCCGCTACCACGGCCGAGCCCGCGCCGCTGCCGTCGGCCGACACGGTCAATCCCGACCGCTTCGGCGCAAAACCCGCCGACGCGGCCTATGGCGCCTTCCAGCGCGGTCTCTACAAGACAGCTTACAATCTGGCATTGGTCCGGGCGCAAAACGGCGATCCGGCGGCGCAGACCTTGGTGGCCGAGATCCTGTCGCGGGGGCTCGGTGTGCCGGTCAATTCGGCGCAAGCGGCGAAATGGTACGCGCTGGCCGCCGAACAGGGTGTGCCGGAATCGCAGTTCCAGTATGCGCTGATGCTGCTCGACGGCCGCTACGTCAAAAAGGATGGAAAAGAGGCCTACGCCTTGATGCAGGCCGCCGCCGAAGCCGGCAACCGGCTGGCGCAATTCAATTTCGCGCAGATGCTGGTCCAGCAGGACCCCGGCGACGCCGGCATGGCCAAGGCGGTTTCCTACTATGAGCGCGCCGCCGCGACCGGCCTCGCGGACGCGCAATATGCAATGTCGCAGATCTACGCCAACGGTGTCGGTGGCAAGCCACGTGACGACGCCCAGGCAAGGCGCCTGCTGGCGCAGGCCGCAAGGCAGAACTACGACACCGCGCAGATCGATCTCGCCGCCTGGATGATCGAAGGCCGCGGCGGTGCGCGCGACCTGAAATCCGCCTTCGGCTGGATGAAGCAGGCGGCGGAGGGCGGCAATGTCGCCGCCCAGAACCGCCTGGCCAAGCTCTATATGCAAGGCATCGGCACTGATCCGGACCTTGTGCTTGCCGGCGCCTGGTACGTCGTCGCCCGCCGTGCCGGCCTCATCGACCCACAGATGGACGACTTCCTGCAGGGGCTGGACGACGACCAGACCAAGCAGGCGCTGCAGAAGGCCAACCGGCTGCCTTGACGGCGGTTCTCGCGGTCATCGCAAGTGTAACCTCGGCTCCCCTCGCCTGGCACCGACCTGCCCGCTCCCTTGCCTCTTCTGGCGATTTGTGGTCTTGGGAGCCCGAAATCGCTTTCCCAGCGAACATCCATACCGACGGCGTGGCCGTTGGCATCATTCCGGATCATCTCATCATGGCCAAGATCAATGGCAACGAAATCCGTCCCGGCTATGTCATCGAGCATGATGGCGGGCTTTGGGTGGCGGTCAGGACCAACACCGTCAAGCCCGGCAAGGGCGGCGCCTACAATCAGGTCGAACTGAAGAACCTCATCAACGGCACCAAGCTCAACGAGCGCTTCCGCTCGGCCGAGACCGTCGAACAGATCCGGCTCGACCTGAAGGATTTTTCCTTCCTTTACGCGCAGGAAGACGCACTGGTGTTCATGGACACCCAGAGCTACGAGCAGCTCGAATTGAACAAGGACTTCGTCGGCGATCGCGCCGCCTTCCTGCAGGACGGCATGATGGTGACGGTCCAGCTCTACGAAGAGCGGCCGATCGGCATTTCGCTGCCCGACTATGTGACGCTGACCATCACCGAGGCCGACCCGGTGGTGAAGGGTCAGACGGCGGCATCGTCCTACAAGCCGGCGATCCTGGAGAACGGCATCCGCGTCCTGGTGCCGCCCTTCATCGGCGCCGGCGAGCGCATCATCGTCGACACCAACGAAATCACTTACGTGCGCCGCGCCGACTGACGCATGTCGCCCAGAAGTGGCCGGGTTCCGGGTCACCGACATGCATCGAGGCAGAATTTAAAGCGCAGCACCGGGAAAAAGCACTATGGCACGCTCAGCCCTTCTCAACGTCATGGTCCAGGCCGCAATGAAGGCCGGCCGCTCGCTGTCGCGCGACTTCGGCGAGGTGCAGAACCTGCAGGTCTCGATGAAGGGCCCCGGCGATTATGTCAGCCAGGCCGACCGCAAGGCAGAGGACATCGTCTTTGCCGAATTGTCCAAGGCTCGGCCCGGCTATTCCTTCCTGATGGAAGAGCGCGGCGTGGTTGAAGGCGACGACGGCCAGCATCGCTGGATCGTCGACCCGCTCGACGGCACCACCAATTTCCTGCACGGCATTCCGCTCTTTGCCGTTTCGATCGCGCTGGAGCGCCAGGGCCAGATCGTCGCCGGCGTCATCTACAATCCGGCGATGGACGAACTCTACACCTGCGAACGCGGGGGCGGCGCCTTCATGAACGACCGCCGCTTGCGCGTCGCCGGCCGCATCAAGCTGGTCGACACCGTGATCGGCTGCGGCATGCCGCATCTCGGCCGCGGCCACCACGGCAATTTCCTGGTCGAACTGCGCAATGTCATGGCCGAGGTTTCCGGCGTCCGCCGCCTCGGCTCCGCATCGCTCGATCTCGCCTATGTCGCCGCCGGCCGCATGGATGGCTTCTGGGAAACCGGCCTGTCGGCCTGGGACATCGCCGCCGGGCTGCTTTTGATCCGCGAGGCGGGCGGCTTCGTCTCCGACATGGATGGCGGCCAGGACATGCTCGACAACGGCTCGGTCGTCGCCGGCAACGAGATCATCCAGCGCGCTTTGCTGAAGGTCGTGAAGAAGCCGCTCTCCTCCCGCTGACAGCCACGCCGCGCTGATGCGCCGCAGTCGCAAAACCGCAATGGAAGCTTGAAATACTGCCCGGCATGCGCCCAAATTGAAGGGCGCGGTGCAGGAACCCGGCTTAGTGAGAGACAACCAACCCTACCCCGATATCCCGTTCATCGGACGCTGGCACTATTCGCGTGCCGAGATGATCGCAGACGGTATCGTCCACGCGGTCGGCATCGTGCTGGCGATCGCGGCAGGGTCGGCACTGCTGGCGCTGGCGGCGTTTCGTGTCGGACCTGGCGAATACATCGCCGCCGCCTTCTACGTGGTTTCGCTGCTCACCGTGCTCTCGGTGTCGATGACCTACAATCTGTGGCCGGTGTCGTCGCCGGCAAAATGGGTGTTGCGGCGTTTCGACCACGCCGCGATCTATCTGCTGATCGCCGCGACCTATACGCCTTTCCTGGCGCAGCTCGAAGGCTCGCCGCTGGCGCGCTGGATGATCGTGCTGGTCTGGGCCGCGGCAGTGCTGGGTATTGCCATCAAGGTGTTCTTTCCCGGCCGTTTCGACCGGCTGGCGATCGGTTTCTATCTCGCCATCGGCTGGAGCGGCATCATCCTGGTCAAGCCACTTGTCCAGACGCTGCCGACGACATCGATAGCGCTGATCGTCGCAGGCGGCATCGTCTACTCCTGCGGCGTCATCTTCTTCGCCTGGAAGGGGCTGCGCTTCCACAACGCGCTGTGGCACGGTTTCGTCGTCACCGGCGCCGGCCTGCATCTGGCCGCCATGGTCGACTGTCTGGTCATCAATCGCCTCTGACATTCTCGACGCGGCAATATTGCCAAGCGCCATTCAATTTGGTCACAATTCCGTTTAGAGTCGCGGTTTACGTG
>NZ_RZPH01000900.1:0-2501 GCF_004022825.1 Mesorhizobium sp. M7A.F.Ca.CA.004.04.2.1 | reverse complement strand
CGCTCAGCCAGACGGATCGCTATCGCGGCGTCGCCTTCCTGGTGTTCCGCTATTTCGCCCTGCGCCGCGAACTCTCCAAGCTGCAGCGCTGGGCGCGGACCGGGCAGTATCGCAAGGGCGGTTGGTTCGAGCATCCGCTCAGCCAGGTTGGCTTTGCCGGGCTTTCGGCGCTGATCCTGTGGCCATTCTTCGGCCTTCACTTCGGCGGCCTGGCACTGGCCGCGATCCTCACATCGGTGGTCGCCCTGCATGAGCTTGGCCATATGGCGGCGTTCCGGCTTATGGGCCACAACCGGGCACGGATGATCTTCATTCCGCTGCTCGGCGGCATCGCCATTGGCGGGCGGCCCTATGACAGCCGTTTCGAGGTGGCTTTCGTGGCGCTGATGGGCGCCGGCTTCTCCGCATTCCTGGTGCCGGTTGTGATCGCTGCCAGCACCTTTGCCGGCGCGGAAGGCCACCGGCTGGCGGCGGCCCTGCTGGCGACCCTGGCGGGCTTCGCCGCACTGTTCAACATCGCCAATCTGGTGCCGGTGTGGAAGTTCGACGGCGGTCAGGTGCTGCGCCAGATCTGTCCGGGACCGGTCGCACTGGCGCTGGCTTCCTTCTTCCTGCTCTCGGCTTTCCTGGCTGTCGGTTGGCAGGCCGGCTTTTCCTCCAATTTCCTGCTCGCGACGGGAGCGGTGTTTTCGATCCTCAGCCTGCTGACGATGAGCAGCGGGGTCAAGCCGCGTTACGAGCTGAAGCCGATCCGCACCATCGACCGCCTCGCCATGGCCGCGGCGTTGCTGGCGGTGTTCGCCATCCATGGCTATGGCGTGTTGTGGGCCTCCGCCCAACTGATTTGAGCCGTACCGGATCCGGAAGGATCAGCCCGCCTTGCGCTCGGCTTCGACAGGCAAGACCGTGGCGGGACCGAACACATCCTCGAAGGCGGATTTCAACGCGAGATCAAGGTCGGCCATTCCCAGGGGAAGGCCGAGATCGACGAGGCTGGTGACGCCGTGGTCCTGCACGCCGCAAGGCACGATGCCGCTGAAATGGTCGAGATCGGGCTCGACATTGATGGCGATGCCATGAAAACTCACCCAGCGCCGCAGCCGGATGCCTATGGCCGCGATCTTGTCCTCGGCCGGCGAGCCGTCCGGCAGGGCAGGGCGATCCGGCCGCACGACCCAGACGCCGACCCGGTCCTCGCGGCGTTCGCCCTGCACGTTGAAGGCGGCGAGCGTGCCGATGATCCACTGTTCGAGCGCCGCGACGAAGGCGCGGACGTCCTCACGCCGCCGCTTCAGATCAAGCATGACATAGGCGACCCGCTGGCCCGGCCCATGATAGGTGTATTCGCCGCCGCGGCCGGCCGCAAATACCGGGAAGCGGCTGGCGTCGATCAGATCCTCGCCGCGAGCGCTGGTGCCGGCCGTGTAGAGCGGCGGGTGTTCGACCAGCCAGACCATTTCGCCGGCAGCGCCGCTGCGGATCGCCTCGGCGCGCGCCTCCATGAAGGCAAGTGCTTCGCGATAGGCGGTAAGGCCGGGCTCGATCAGCCATTCGACCGGTGCTGAACCGGGGAGCGGCAGGAACGACGTGGCGATCTGGCTGCGTTCGGGCATGGCGTATCGTCTTTTCGCTTATGCATGTCGCGTCCCAAAACCGCCTCGCACCTTTGGGTGACATCAACTTGCCTTCCATATGGCGATATCAGGCGCAAACGTCCAGTTCCGGCGCTGCGTTCGGACCCTGTGGAGCATTATGCCAATCGCCTGACATTATTGCTTGCCGTGCACTTGTTTCGCCGGAAACGATTTGCTACACGCCGCGAGCCGGTCGGTTCCGGCTCTACCACGTGCGGTCGTGGCGGAATTGGTAGACGCGCAGCGTTGAGGTCGCTGTGGGGCAACCCGTGGAAGTTCGAGTCTTCTCGACCGCACCATTTTCCTTCCCAGATCCCGATTGTGCAAGCTCCGCCCGCTGCGGGCCGGGCGCATTTCGTTTGATATTCCCGCGCTTTACGCCACTTTCTTTTTGAGCGTCGGATTCTCCCAAAACCGGTTTCCCCTTTGGGTCCGATGCTCTAGACCTGATTTGCACCTTTTCCGGGATTCTTGTGGCGGGAGGCGCTGGTGGAAGGCGAGCACGAACGGACGATTGGCGCCAGGGCCGCCGAGGAGCACCACGCCGACATCTATGGCGAGGACGGCGCCGTGCTTTCGTCCTTCCTGGCGCGGATTGGCGCGGCGATCGCCGACCGCGACACGCTGACCCTCAAGCATGAAGTCGACGACCTGCACCAGTCGGAACTCGGCGACCTGCTCGAGGCGCTGCATCCCGAACAGCGCCACGCGCTGGTCGAGCTCCTGGGCGCCGATTTCGACTTCTCCTCGCTGACCGAGGTCGACGAGGCGATCCGTATGGAGATCGTCGACAGTCTGCCCAATGCGCAGATCGCGCAGGCGGTACAGGAGCTCGATTCCGACGACGCCGTCTACATTCTCGAAGAC
>NZ_RZPH01000899.1:0-2507 GCF_004022825.1 Mesorhizobium sp. M7A.F.Ca.CA.004.04.2.1 | reverse complement strand
CTTCGGAAGCTGCCCGGGCGAATTTGTTCCACGGGCAGGCGGCAAGACAATCGTCGCAGCCATAGATGCGGTTGCCGATCTTTTCGCGGAATTCGTGCGGAATCGGCCCCTTGTTCTCGATGGTGAGATAGGAGATGCAGCGCCGCGCATCGAGCCGGTAGGGCGCCGGAAAGGCATCGGTCGGGCACGCGTCGAGGCAGGCGCGGCAGGAGCCGCAATGGTCGATCTCGGCGCGGTCGGGCACGAGTTCGGCGGTGGTGAAGATGGTGCCGAGGAACAGCCAGGAGCCGTGCTCGCGGCTGACCAGATTGGTGTGCTTGCCTTGCCAGCCGAGCCCGGCGGCCTCGGCCAGCGGCTTTTCCATCACCGGCGCAGTGTCGACGAATACCTTCACATCACCCCCGGCGCGCGCCACGATCTTGCCGGCGATCTCCTTCAGCCGCCCCTTCATCACATCGTGATAGTCGCGGTTTTGCGCATAGACCGAGATCGCGCCGGAGTCGCGCTTGGCCAGCACCCCGCGCGGATCATGGTCGGGGCCATAGTTCATCGCCAGCACGATGATCGAGCGCACCTGCGGCCAGAGGGCTGTTGGTTCACTGCGGCGTTGAAGCGTCTCGGCGATCCAGTCCATCGACCCATGAAAGCCATCGGCGACGAATTCGGCCAGGCGCGCCGGCGCCAGCGGGATCGCATCGGGGGAGGTGACGGCAACGGCATCGAAGCCGGCGCGCTGCGCCTCCGCGTCGATCAGCGCGCGCAGTTTTGCGGCGTCAGAAGTCGAGGTCCGCATAATGCGACACCGGTGACAGGCCGCGCACCCGGTCGGTCAAAAGCGGCCGGAAGGAGGGCCGCGACTTGACCCGCGTGTACCATTCGCGTGCAGCGCTGTGCTCGCGCCAGTCGATCTCGCCGAGATAGTCGAGCACCGACAGCGTCGCCGCGGCCGCGAGATCGGCATAGGTGACCCTCGAACCGGCCAGCCAATGGCGGGTGCCGGCCAGCCAGTTGGTGTATTTCATGTGCTGGCGGATGTTGGCGCGCGCGGCACGGATCGCGCCCGAATCGGGCGAGCCGCCGCCAGCCGTTTCCGGCATGACCGGCTTGAGCACGCGCTCGCGCACCAGATGGCGGGTGACTTCACTTTCGGCCTTGTTGAGATACCAGTCGATGAGCCGGCGGATTTCGGCGCGCTGCATCGGGTCCTCGGCGAACAGCCGCTTGTCGCGCTTCAGCACGCCGCGCGTTTCATCGAGATATTCCGAAATCACCGTCGCGCCGACGATCGGCACGTCGCCTTCGGCCAGCAGGATCGGCAGCGTTCCGGCCGGGTTCAGCGCCAGGAACTCCTTGCGCCGGGTCCACGGCTTTTCCTCGATCAAAGCCAGCTCCTCGCCATACTCGCCGAATGCGAGGCGGACGAAGCGACAGGTGGCGAACATGGGATGGTGGAAAAGCGTCAGCATGGTTCCGCGATGATAAAGCGCACTGGCGAATCGCAGGGCGCACCGGTAAGTCTTGGCCGCCCGGTTAGCGGGCCGTCAGGGTGTTGCGACCTATAGGGGGACTTCAACGCCATGACAAGCAAGCCCTTCTGTCAGCCGTCACGCCAATGCCGAGGTAGCCATGGAAAGCCAGACCATCGTCGAAGCCCTGCTGCTCGGCCTGCTGGAGGGGTTGACCGAGTTCATCCCGGTGTCGTCGACCGGCCATATTCTGCTTGCCGGTCATTTCCTCGGCTTCCATTCGACCGGCAAGGCCTTCGAGATCCTGATCCAGCTCGGCGCCATCCTGGCGATCCTCAGCGTCTATTTCCGCCGCCTGTGGAAGATGCTGCTCGAACTGCCGCATGACCGGCTGACGCGGCATTTCGCCATCGGCATCCTGATCGCCTTCCTGCCGGCGGCGATCATCGGCGCGCTGGCGCATGATTTCATCAAGACGGTGCTGTTCGAATCGCCGAGGCTGATCTGCATCATGCTGATCATCGGCGGCGTCGTGCTGCTGGCGGTGGACCGCATGAACCTCAAGCCGGTCTACCGCGATGTCGAGCGCTTCCCGACCCGGCTTTACCTGCAGATCGGGCTTTTCCAGTGCCTGTCGCTCATTCCCGGTACATCGCGTTCGGGCTCGACCATCGTCGGCGCCCTGCTTTTGGGCGTCGATAAGCGCGCTGCCGCTGAATTTTCCTTCTTCCTTGCGATCCCGACCATGGTCGGCGCCTTTGCCTTCGACCTGTTCAAGAACCGCAACGTGCTGAGCAGTGCCGACCTGCCGATCATCGCCGTCGGCTTCGTCGCCGCCTTCGTCACGGCGCTCATCGTCGTACGCTTCCTGCTCGATTATGTCTCGCGCAAAGGCTACGCGCTGTTCGGCTGGTGGCGGCTGGTGGTCGGCGGTGTCGGGTTGATGGCGCTGATGATCTGGGGGTGAGGAGTGGTCCGCGAAGCGGACGGAAAGCCAATTGCTTGGCTTTCCGAACGACGAACGGTGAAGGCCCGGTTCGC
>NZ_RZPH01000898.1:0-2516 GCF_004022825.1 Mesorhizobium sp. M7A.F.Ca.CA.004.04.2.1 | reverse complement strand
GGTTGGAAAACCTCGCCGGAGCGGACGCGGCTGCAATACTCGTTGATGATGAACTGGGAGATTTCCGGCTTCAGGCCGATGACGATGAGTTCCGGCGCCTTGAAGTTGTGCTCTATTCCAACCGAATAGGTGAAAGGCGGATCGTCGCCTTCCTCCAGCACATGCAAGATGTGGCAGCCATAGGCCTCGATATCGGCCAGCGCCTTGGCTTCATCCGGGTCAGTGGCTTCTCTACTCGGCATCGAGCTGGTTCTGGGGCGCGGCTTTCTGGAAGGCCGGCAGCGCCATGCAGGCGGCGTTGATGCGCGCGATCGTCGGGTAGGGCGTCAGATCGACGCCAAACCGGGCGTTGCTGGCAATCTGCGCGGCGAGGCAGATGTCGGCCAGGCCCGGCGCATCGCCATGGCAGAATGTACCCGTCTCCGCCGACGACGCCATGATCTTTTCAAGCGGCCGGAAACCCTCGTTCACCCAGTGGCGGAACCAGTTGGTGATGTCTTCGTCGCCGGCGCCGAACAGAGTGCGCAGCGAGGTCAGCACGCGCAGATTGTTCACCGGGTGGATGTCGCAGGCGATCATCTGCGCCAGCATTCTCACGCGTGCCCGGCCGGCCGGGTCCTTCGGCAGCAGCGGTGGTTCCGGTTTGGTCTCGTCGAGGAACTCGATGATCGCCAGCGATTGGGTCAGCAGCGTGCCGTCGCCGAGGATCAGCGCCGGCACCAGCCCTTGAGGATTGACCGCGAGATAGGCTGGTTCCAGATGCTCGCCATGGCGCAGATGATGCGGGACATAGTCGTAGCTCAGCCCCTTCATCTCCAGCGCGATCCGCACCCGATAGGAGGTGGAGGAGCGATAGTAGTTGTGCAGGATGAGTTCGCTCATGGCCTCACTTCGGTTGGCCGATGGTCACTTCGATGGTCCCGATGCCGTCGACGCCGCCGGTCATCGTGTCGCCGACGCCAACCGCGCCGACGCCTGCCGGCGTACCGGTGAAGATCAGGTCGCCGGGCTCGAGTTCCATCGCCTCGCTGCAGATCGACACGATATCCGATATCGGCCAGATCAGTTCGGCGAGGTCGGCGTCCTGCCTGACCTTGCCGTTGACGGCGAGCCAGATGCGGCCTTTCCGTGGATGGCCGGATTCCTGCGCTTGCACCAGCGGGCCGCAAGGGGCGGAGCGGTCGAAGGCCTTCGACCAGTCCCAGGGCCGGGCGGCCTTCTTGGCCTCGTCCTGCAGATCGCGGCGGGTGAGGTCGATGCCGACACCATAGCCCCAGACATGGTCCAGCGCCTTGTCGCGGGGAATGCGGAAGCCGGCTTTGCCGATCGCGGCCACCAGTTCGATCTCGTGGTGCAGATTGGCCGTCAGCGGCGGGTAGGGGATAGCGGTGCCGGAATCGACCACCGCGTCGGCCGGCTTGGTGAAGAAGAAGGGCGGATCACGCTCGTCATTGCCGAATTCGCGGGCATGCGCCGCGTAGTTGCGGCCGACGCAGTAGATACGGCGCACCGCAAAACGATCGGACGAACCGGCGACGGCCACCGATGCGGTTGCGGGCAGGGGAAGGACGAATTCTGTCATCAAGGGTCTCTGCTTGGTTGCCGGAACATTCGACCGATTTAGGGCCTGGACAAGGCGATTTGGTCGAGAAAGTGCCGGCGGCACTTTCCGCCGGAGATGGCGATATACTATTTGGCAATAATCTGGCCATGGTGGAGAGGTTATTCTAATCGCTCACGAACTGAAATGAACCCCATGACCGCAACCCACGATCGCGCCCGGTTCCTGATCATCGACGACCATCCGCTGTTTCGCGAGGCGCTGCACAGCGCCGTGCAGATGGCCTATCCGGAAGTCGACACGGTGGAGGCGCGCTCGATCACCGAGGCGCTCGATCTTCTGGCCGATGCCAAGCCGTTCGACCTCGCGCTTCTCGACCTCTCGATGCCCGACGTGCACGGTTTTGACGGGCTGCTGCAACTCCGGACCCGCTATCCGCGCCTGCCCGTGGTCATCGTCTCAGGCTATGAGGAGCCGAAGATCATTTCTGAGGCGCTGTCCTACGGCGCTGCCGGCTTCATCCCGAAATCGGCGCGCAAGAGCGACCTCGCCGCCGCCATACGCTCGGTGATGGAAGGCGCGATCTATGTGCCGGAAACCTATGAAGGCCGCACGCCGGACGCCGAAAGCGTCGACCGCGCCGACATGGTGCAGCGCCTGTCGACGCTGACGCCGCAGCAATTGCGCGTGCTGCAGATGCTGCGCCAGGGTCTCCTCAACAAGCAGATCGCCTACGAGCTGCAGGTGGGCGAGACGACTGTGAAGGCGCATGTCTCGGAGATATTGCGCAAGCTCAATGTCTATAGCCGCACGCAGGCGGTGATCGAGGTGTCGAAGCTGGACAATGCGGAGCTGTTTCGGGACCAGGCGGGATTTTGAGCTTTGCTGCGCTCGGCCCTCTGGAGATAAATGACCAGCTAAGCCAGCAAATGCGCCAGCAGCGCCCTTAGTTGTG
>NZ_RZPH01000897.1:0-2522 GCF_004022825.1 Mesorhizobium sp. M7A.F.Ca.CA.004.04.2.1 | reverse complement strand
TCTTTCCGCCTTTGTGGTGCTTTTCTGACCGGGCGTCTGCTTCAGGCTCTTTGCCGGATCGCACACCGAACTTTTCACCGTTGGATTTTTCGCCCTCAGTTGCGCGGCGGAGACCTCATTCACGAATGTAGTGTCATGTGGGATTTCCAAGGAGGGCATCCGAATATCGGATGTCAGTCCACTGGCCAAACGATCATAAGCATCGGCACGGCAACAATGACTACGAGAAAAGATAGGGGCAGTCCCAGACGGGGATAGTCGCTGAAGCGGTAGCCACCCGGCCCCATGACAAGCGTGTTGCACTGATGTCCGATCGGGGTGAGAAAGTCACAGCCGGCGCCAATGGCGACAGCCATCAAAAATGCTTCCGGCCGGTAGCCCAGATCACCAGCAAACTCGGCGGCGATAGGCGCCATGACAAGGACGGTGGCGGCATTGTTGAGGAATGGCGTAACGGCCATGGCGGCGACAAGGATGAGCATCAGTGCGCCGGACGCCGGAAGGAGTGTCCCCAGCCTAGCAAGCTCGCCGGCAACTACTCCCGTCGCCCCTGTACTGCGCAGCGAATCGCTCACTGGAATGAGAACGGCCAGCATCACGAGGATAGGCCCATCGAGCGATTGGTATACGTCGCGGAGCGGAATGACCTTGAAAAGCACAATCGCGACAGCGGCCGCGAAGAAGGCGACGGAGACTGGCAGCAGCCCAAACGCCGTCGCCACCATGGCGAGAGCAAGGATTACTACCGGCACGATACCCTTGCGGACGCTACCAAGAAGGATAGCCCTTTCTGCCAGCGGTAAGCAGCCGAGTTCACGAAGTATCTCGGGCATCCTGGCTGCACTGCCCCGCAAAACGACAACGTCCCCGAGCCTCAGCTCGACTTCGGCCAGCCTGCGGTCGAGGCGCTCCCCGCGACGGCTGACAGCCAGGAGGTTGACATTGAAGCGATCGTAAAGGGCAAGGCGCTGGGCGGTCCAGCCGATCAAAGAGGAGCTTTCACCGATTACGGCTTCGATAGCGACCATTTCGTTGGTGGTGTCGTCACCAGCGACCCTATCCCCGGTCACGCTGAGCCTGCCCTGGGAGACAAGGCGATCCAGCGCTTCTGGGTCGCCTTCGAGCAACAGGATGTCATTCACCTTGAGGATCGCGTCGGGCAGTGGCGTCATCCGCATCGTGCGATTGCGCAGAATCGACGTCACGATTGCATCGCCGCCGGCGAGCTTCATGAGGTCTGCGACGGTTTTCCCGAGCACCGTGGAGTCGGCGACAATTCGAGCCTCTGTAAGGTAGTTCTTGATGTCGAGGGCTTCGTTCAGTGATCCGCCAAGCTTTTCGCGCACCGGCAACAACCAATAGAAAAACAGCAGGAAGATCGTTCCGGCAGCGGCTATGCCAGCTCCAACAGGTGTGAAGTCGAACATTGTGAAGGCGGTTCCGGTCAGCTCCTCTCGTACTCGGGACACAACGATGTTGGGAGATGTTCCCACCTGCGTCATGAGACCGCCGAGCAGTGATCCGAACGCCATAGGCATCAGGAATGTCGAGGGTGAAATGTTAGACCGGCGCGCGAACTGGAAGGCGATCGGAATCATGATAGCGAGCGCCCCGATATTCTTTACAAAGGCAGAGAGAATCGTGACCAAGATCACCAGCAGCGCCAGTTGCGACCGAACTCCCGATAATTTCGGAGCAAAGCGCTTGATGGCGGCCTCCATGATACCCGAGCGTGCTATCCCTGCGCTCACCAGCAGAGCACTGCCGACAATGACCACGATATCGTCGCTGAACCCGCTGAAGGCCTCGTCAAAAGGCACGATGCCAACCGCGAGAGCAAGCAACAGTGCCGCGGCCGCGACCAGATCATAACGATAGCGACCCCACACGAACGCTGCCATCATCACGAAGGTTACGGCAAATGACAAAATTTGCGGCGTCGTCATGTCTTCGAATGCCCCAGCCGCCAATGCGACTGATCAGAACGGCCAAACCGCCCCTTTTGTTGCTTTGCTGATTGCGGCTTTGCCAGCACGATCCTGAATGCCATCGGGCGATGGCCGCTGGCCCACGGCTTCCAGCGCAGATGCCTGCGATCGTCAACTTTCAGGCAATGGCAAAACTGACCTTACGACCGATTTGAGACGCATTGCTGACAGGCATTTGTGGGACGGGAGCGGAACGGCGACTTCTGGCAAATGACAAGCGATAGCAGAAATTCGTCAGTTAGGGTCGGCGTCTCTGGCTGGCTTGGATGGAACATATAGAGGTGCCAGAAATGCACAGGTCGGATGGGAATGCGGAGACCCTCCAGATTCCGGGCAGCTCCTGTCTCGGCTTTGCAGGCCCGACCATCTGTCGAATGGCATCGCGGAGAGATTACGGACTCAGTTACTTCTGGCGAAAGGCGGAGTGGAACGACACAACCAACGGACCTAGCACATAGTCGAGCGCGGTGCGTTCCTCGGTGACGATCATGACTGACGCCGGCATGCCCGGATAAAGCGCAATCTGTGGGGCTG
>NZ_RZPH01000896.1:0-2536 GCF_004022825.1 Mesorhizobium sp. M7A.F.Ca.CA.004.04.2.1 | reverse complement strand
CTTCTACTTCATCCTTCCTGCGGGTGAGCCCCATTCCGCCGGCGGGCTTCTTGTTGGCGGCCGCATCCTGGGAGAATTCATCGGAAGCGTCGGCATCGATCTTTGCCGGATATTTCGTCGCACCGGTTTCATAGCGGGTTTCGTTCTCAGTCATGACATCTCTCCAGTTGCATGACGGATAAACATCTCAGCGGTATCCGAGTTCCAACTCCTGGACTTCGATTCCGGACGGATCTGGGTTCCGGGAGCGCCCGGTCGGCCACCCAAGCGACGAGATGAGCAGCACCCTACTGCAGCAGGCCCTTGACGATGCCGCTCGCCTTGCCGAAATCCATCTGGCCGGCATATTTCTGCTTCAGTGCGGCAATCACCTTGCCCATGTCCTTCTGGCTGGCCGCACCGGTCGCGGCGATCGCCTCGCGCGCCGCAGCCGTCACCGCCGCATCGTCCAACTGCGTCGGCAGGAAGGTGCGGATGATCTCCATCTCGCCGCGCTCCTGCGCGGCGAGATCGGGCCGCTTGCCGTCGTCGAAGGCTTTGGCCGATTCCTCGCGCTGCTTCACCATCTTGGCCAGGATCTGCAGGATCTCCTCGTCGCTGGCCGGCTCCTTGCCCGAACCGCGATTGGCGATGTCGCGGTCGTGAATAGCCGCCTGGATCAGCCGCAATGTCGGCAGCCGGTGCTTGTCCTGCGCCTTCATCGCGCTCTTCAGGGATTCGGCGATTTTTCCGCGCATGGTGCATTCTCCTTCGATCGGCGCGGACAATAGCGCCGGGGGCGAGCCAAGGCAAACCCTGATATGCCGGGGCAAGCCACTGATTTTGCTAGGCGAAATAAAACATGGCGGCATTTCGCATGATCATTGACCGCCCTGCCCCCTTCCCCTATGTACTGGGCCTTGCATGAACGGAAATTTGACTGCGTGGGAGCCGCGAAATCGCCGCTTCGCGCCGTTTGCCGCGCAGATGGCCCGCCGGGCCGGTTGCAGCGCGCGGCCTGATAGGAGTGCCGCATGGCCGAGATGACCGCCGCCTCGACGCCCGCCTGGGCCACTGAAAAGCCGACCGCCCTTCTGGTGCTGGCCGACGGCACCGTCATCGAAGGTCGCGGTCTCGGCGCCACCGGCTCCGCCGTCGCCGAAGTCTGCTTCAACACGGCGCTGACCGGCTACCAGGAAATCCTCACAGACCCTTCCTATGCCGGCCAGATCGTCACCTTCACCTTCCCGCATATCGGCAACATCGGCACCAATGACGAGGACATCGAGGACCTCAATCCCGCCGCCCGCGCCGGTGCCGTCGGCGCCGTGTTCAAGGCCGATGTCACCAATCCTTCCAACTATCGCGCCGGCGCCGGTCTCGACCAATGGCTGAAGAAGCGCGGCATCGTCGCCCTGTCGGGCATCGACACGCGCGCTCTGACCGCACTGATCCGCGAAAAGGGCATGCCCAACGCCGTCATCGCGCACGCGCCCGACGGCGTGTTCGATCTCGACGATCTGAAGCGGCGCGCCGCCGCATGGTCGGGCCTGATCGGGCTCGACCTCGCCAAGGATGTCACCTCGGGCCAGTCCTCGGTCTGGCGCGAGACGCCCTGGGTGTGGAACGAAGGCTTTGGCGAACAGACCGAACCGACAATGCATGTCGTCGCCATCGATTATGGCGTCAAACGTAACATATTGCGCCTGCTCGCCGGCCTCGGCGCCAAGGTCACGGTGGTGCCGGCCAAGACCGGCGCCGAAGAAATCCTTGCCATGCAGCCGGACGGCATTTTTCTCTCCAATGGCCCCGGCGACCCGGAAGCCACCGGTGATTATGCCGTGCCGGTCATCCGGGATCTGTTGAAGACCGACATCCCCGTGTTCGGCATCTGCCTCGGCCACCAGATGCTGGCACTGGCGCTGGGCGGCAAGACCGCCAAGATGCACCAGGGCCATCACGGCGCCAACCATCCGGTCAAGGACCACACCACCGGCAAGGTCGAGATCGTCTCGATGAACCACGGCTTTGCCGTCGATGCCGACTCGCTGCCATCAGGCGTCGAGGAAACCCACGTCTCACTGTTCGATGGTTCGAACTGCGGCATCACGCTGACTGGCCGGCCGGTGTTCTCGGTCCAGCATCACCCGGAGGCTTCGCCCGGCCCGCAGGATTCGCACTATCTGTTCCGTCGCTTCGTCAATCTAATCCGCGAGAAGCGCGGCGAGGAATTGCTGGCCGAACGGGCTTAGCGCGATCCGCTTGCGCCGCCCCTCATCTGCCTGCCGGCATCTTCTCCCCGTATAGTGACGGGGAGAAGGAAGCTGGCCGCACTCTTGGCGTTCTTCTCGCAACATTGATAATTGGTGAAACCATCGGACAACAGCATCTTTCTCCCCGTCACTATACGGGGAGAAATGCCCGGCAGGGCAATGAGCGACTATCTGTGGTGTCAAGTTGCATTGGCGAACTCCATGCGCGCATCGCGTGCTTTTGCATTGAGAATGACGAGGAGTTTTCGCGCCAGCGCCATGCGGATGACCATTTTGGTTTTGCC
>NZ_RZPH01000895.1:0-2538 GCF_004022825.1 Mesorhizobium sp. M7A.F.Ca.CA.004.04.2.1 | reverse complement strand
GACAGATATATAGCTCGTGTCGCATTTTCCGAGACGCCAGCCCCGAAGATCGGGACGGCACTGATTTCAGGCAAACTTGCTGCGGGGTTGTCGTGGTTTTATGGCTCGGCGAAAAACTTACCCTCGGCAAGCATGGTTTCGATGCCGGCCAGCAATTCGCGATTTATGCCGGTGGAAATCCCTTTCGACGCAAGGTGCGCCACCAGCGCGCCGCTGCGAAGATTGCCGGCCGCACCGGGCGCGTAGGGACAGCCGCCTAGCCCGCCGGCAGCGGCATCGAACACCCTGAGCCCGAGGTCCCAGGCGGTATCGACGTTGGCGAGCGCCAGGCCGCCGGTGTCGTGGAAATGCCCGGCCAGCCGCGCAGCCTCTGCTTCTTCGAGGGTTGCCAGCACCATGGCATGCACGCGCTCGGGTGTCGCCCTGCCGATCGTGTCGGCAACGGCGATTTCGGCGCAGCCGAGATCGCGCAGGCGCGCGACGACTCTCGCGGCCGCGCCGGGTTCGATCGGGCCTTCATAGGGACAATCGACGGCACAGGAGACATAGCCCCGCACCGGCAAGGAATGCTCGGCGGCCAGCGCGATCACTGGCACAAAACGAGCCAGCCCTTCCTCGATGGTACAATTGGTGTTTCGTTTCGAAAACGTCTCGGAGGCGCTGGTGAAGACCGCGAGTTCCTGCGCGCCGGCCGAGATCGCGGCCCGCGCACCTTGCTCGTTGGGCACCAGCGCGGACAGCATAAGCCCCGGGCGCCGCACAGCGCGCCGCATGACCTCATCATGATCGGCCATCTGCGGCACCCATTTCGGCGAGACGAAAGCCGTCGCCTCGATGCGGGCGAAGCCGCAATCGGCCAGCATGCCGATCAGGCGCAGCTTCTGCCCGGTCGAGACCAGCCGCTTTTCGTTCTGCAGGCCGTCGCGCGGACCGACTTCGACGATCGTGGCCTGCCGATCCTCACCGGGCGATTCAATGGACGGCGGCATACATGATCTTTTCTTCGGAGGCCTCGTCGATGGTCATCTCCTCGACGATACGGCCCTGGCGCGCCACCAGTATGCGGTCCGACAGATTGAGGATTTCAGGCAGATAGGACGAGATAACGACGACGGCCGCGCCCGCATCGGCAAGCCGCTCGATAATCTGATGGATCTCGGCGATGGCGCCGACATCGACGCCACGCGTCGGCTCGTCGAAGATGATCAGCGACGGCGCCTGGATTAGCGATTTGGCGATGACCACTTTCTGCTGATTGCCGCCGGAAAGCTCGACCACCCGAGCATTGGCGCCGATCGTGCGGACCTTCATCGTCTCGATCCATTCGGCCGATTGCCGGCGCGCTTCGCCAAGGCCGATTACCGAGACCGGATTGGAGCCCTTGGCCAGCTTGCCGAGGAATACGTTCTGGGCGATGTCCATCGTATCGAATAGGCCGTCGAGCTTGCGGTCCTCGGTGATATAGGCGACGCCGCGCCGCACGGCCTGCCGTGGCACGCGGAAGTGCACCACCTCGCCGCGCAGCGTGATGCGGCCACCATGGAAGAAGTCACGCTTCAAAACGCCCGCCGCGATCTTCATCATTTCGGTGCGGCCGGCACCGACCAGGCCGAACAGCCCGGTCACCTGGCCGGCAAAGACCGACAGCGTGGCGCTGCGCACCGCCTTACCCATCGAGACGTTCTCGAGCGCCAGCACCTTTTCGCCCGGGCGGCGCGCGACGCGTTTGGCGGCATCGTCGCCATAGAGCGTATCGGTCAGTTGCCGGCCAACCATCGCCTGGACGATTTTCTCGCGGGTGAGATTGCGCGCATCGTCGGTGACGATCAGCGCGCCGTCGCGCAGCACGCTGATGCGGTCGGCGATCGACAGCGCTTCTTCCAGCGCGTGTGAAATGAAGATGATGGAAGCGCCCTCGCCTTTCAGCCGCTCGACCAGGGCGAAGAAGTGCTGCTTTTCCTCCGGCGTCAGCGTCGCCGTCGGCTCGTCGAAGATGAAGATGCGGGCCTTGTGGTGAACCGCGCGGGCGATCTCGACCATCTGCTTCTTGGCGGCGCCGAGCGTTGACACCAGCGCGGTCGGCTCGACATGGAAGTTCAGCCGCTGCAGATGCTGCTGCGCCTTGATGTTGATGCCGCGCAACCGGTTGAAGAAGCTCTCTTCGCCGAGGAAGATGTTCTGGGCGACATTCATCGACGGGATGAGATTGGTTTCCTGGAACACCATGGCGATGCCGTGCTTCATGGCATCGGCGGGCGAGGAAAAGCCAACCGGTTTGCCGTCAATCAGCATCTCGCCCGACGTCAGCGGATAGAGGCCGGCCAGCACCTTGGTCAACGTCGACTTCCCCGCACCGTTCTCGCCGAGCAGCGCATGGACCTCGCCTTGCCGCAGCGTGAAATCGACGTCGCGCACCGCCGCGTTGCCGGCGAACGCCTTGGTGGCCTTGCGGAACCGGACGATCTCGGTCGCGTGGGGATCAGCCATGCCGGGCTCCACCGGATGTCGTGCCGGGCAGGCGCAGCAGCGTGCCGGAGC
>NZ_RZPH01000894.1:0-2540 GCF_004022825.1 Mesorhizobium sp. M7A.F.Ca.CA.004.04.2.1 | reverse complement strand
GGAAGGCAAGAGAAAAGCCGAGGCAACGGCATGATCGCCATCGATGCAAAGCGCCTGCTTGGCCGTATCCGCGAACTCGGTGCCGTCGGTCGCGACGGCGAGGACAGGCTGATCCGGCTGGCCGCCTCCGACACCGACAAGCAGGGCCGCGATCTCTTCGTCGGCTGGCTGCGGCAGGCCGGACTCGATGTCGCCATCGACCGGGTCGGCAATATTTCGGCACCTGGCAAAGCCCGGACAACAGGGAGCAGGCGCCGCTGCTCATCGGCTCGCATATCGACACCGTCATCGATGCCGGCATCTATGACGGCTGCTACGGGGTGCTTGCCGGGCTGGAAGTGATCGAGACGCTCAAGGCGACAGGCTTTTCGCCGTCGCGCCCGATCGCGGTCGCCGCTTTCACCAATGAGGAGGGCGTACGCTACACGCCCGACATGATGGGCTCGCTGGTCCACGCCGGCGGCATCGATGCCGAAACGGTGCTGGCGGCCGTCGGCACGGACGGCAGCGTGCTGGGGCAGGAACTCGCCCGCATCGGCTATGCCGGCGACCGGGAGCCCGGCTTCCTCAAGCCGCACGCCTATCTCGAACTGCACATCGAACAGGGGCCGGTGCTGGAACGCGAAGGTTTGCCGATCGGCGCGGTGGAGAATCTGCAGGGCATCTCCTGGCAGCGTATCACCATAGAGGGCGTCGCCAATCATGCCGGCACCACGCCGATGTCGATGCGCAACGATGCCGGCCACGCCGCCGCCCGGACCATCACCTTCCTGCTCGACCGGATCAAAGCCTCGAACGCGCCGACGGTGGCGACCGTGGGTACGATCCGCTTCGAGCCGAATGCCATCAACGTCATTCCCTCGCGCGCCGTCTTCACCATCGATCTGCGCGACCCCGACGAACAGCGCCTGCAGGCGGAGGAGGCGGCGCTTGCCGCCTATCTCGAGCAGCTTGCCACCGATGAGAACGTGACGATCTCGGTCGAGCAACTGGCTCGCTTCGAGCCGGTGATCTTCGACCTTCGCATCGTCGAACGAATCGAGGCGGCCGCGAAACGCCGTGGCCTTGGCGTCAGGCGCATGACGTCCGGCGCCGGCCACGATGCACAGATGCTGGCGCGCATCGCACCGGCGGCCATGATCTTCGTGCCGAGCGCCGATGGCATCAGCCACAGTCCGCGCGAACACACCGAAGATTCCGAGCTTGTTGCCGGGGCCAACATCCTGCTTGATGTGGCCGCGCAACTGGCAAACTAGGTCAGAAGGGGCGGAAAATGTCTGAACTCGATCGCGATGCGCTGAAGCAGGAAATGATTTTCTGGCGGCGCGATCTGCACGCGCATCCCGAATTCGGTTTCGAGGAGAAGCGTACCGCAGCCTTCGTCGCTGCCAAACTGCGTGAGTTCGGCCTCGATGACGTCAGCGAAGGCGTCGGCGGCACCGGTATCGTCGGCACGTTGACGCGCGGCAGCGGCAATCGGGCGATTGCGCTCAGGGCCGACATGGATGCACTGCGCATATCAGAACAATCGGACGCACCCTACCGGTCCGGCAATCCTGGCATCATGCATGCCTGCGGCCATGACGGCCACACCACCATGCTGCTCGGCGCGGCAAAGCTGCTGGCAGGTGAGGGCGGTTTCGACGGCACCGTGCGCTTCGTCTTTCAGCCGGCCGAGGAATGGGGCAGGGGCGCACTCGCCATGCTCGACGATGGGCTGATGCAGCGCTTTCCCTTCGACGAGATCTTCGGCCTGCACAATATGCCCGGCTTGCCGATCGGGCATTTCGAGACCCGTGCCGGCCCCATAATGTCGGCCGAGGATATCTTCGAGATCGTGCTCAAAGGGCTCGGCGGCCATGCCGCGCGGCCGCATGCGGGCAATGAGACGCTGGTCGCCGCCTGCGCGCTGGTCACCAATCTGCAGACCATCGTCTCGCGCCGGCTGAGCCCGGCCGACATATCGGTGGTTTCGGTGACCGAGCTGATCACCGACGGCACCCGCAACGCTCTGCCCGGCCTTGCCCGCATCCTCGGCGATGCGCGCAGCTTCCGCCCCGAGGTCAGCGCCGAGATCGAGCGGCAGATGCGCATCATTACGCAGGGCACCGCTGCCGCCTACAATGTCGCGGCCGAGGTCAATTACAGCAGGGAGTTCGTGCCGCTGCGCAACGATGCTGAAATGGTCGATGCAGCATTTGCCGCCGCAAGGCACGTCTTCAAACCCGGCAACATCGCCGTCGCTCGCGAGCCGATGACCGCCTCCGAGGATTTCGCCCGCTTCCTCGACCATGTGCCGGGCTGCTTCGTCTTCCTCGGCAATGGCGAGGGCTCGGCGCCGCTGCACAATTCCAGCTACGATTTCGACGATGACGGGCTGTTGTTCGGCACGAATTTCCATGTCGCGCTGGTCAGGCAACAATTGGGCGGCGAGGCGGGAAGATGAAGGAGATTGCCGGGATGCTGGCCAGGACAAGCTTGTGACGGACCGGCGACCGATAGGGCAGTGCGCCTCGGTACGCTTTTAACAAAGATAATCC
>NZ_RZPH01000893.1:973-2543 GCF_004022825.1 Mesorhizobium sp. M7A.F.Ca.CA.004.04.2.1 | reverse complement strand
CTCTCGCGCATCGCCGGTCGGCGCGATGCAGGCCTGGCGGCCGGCCATGCCAGTGACCCAATGGAGCTGGGTGAAGCCATGATGGTCGCGGGCATCGGCAGCCGAAAAGGCGTGAGCGTCGAAGACGTGCTTGCCGCGATCGAAACCGCGCTGGAGACTCATGGCCTGACGATGACGGCGCTTTCGGCACTGGCGACTGCCGAGTTCAAGAAGGATGAAGAAGCGATCGCCGCCGCTGGCCGCGTGCTGAGTCTTCCGGTCATCGTCGTCGATGACGCCACGCTTCAGGCCGCCTCGTCGGACACGCTCAGCCATTCCGACCTCTCGCAGGATGTTGCCGGAACCTCATCGGTTTCCGAGGCATCCGCCCTTGCCGTCGTCGGCAAAGGCGCCAGACTGCTTGGCCCGCGCACGGTGCTCGGCCCGGTCACCTGCGCGATCGCCATCAGTGGAGATGCGCCATGACCGTCCATTTCATCGGCGCCGGTCCCGGTGCCGCCGACCTCATCACGCTGCGCGGCGCGAGGCTGCTGGCAAGCTGCCAGGTCTGCCTGCATGCCGGCTCGATCGTCGCGCCCGAATTGCTACAGCACTGCGCGCCGGGAACAAAGCTGATCGACACCGCGCCGATGTCGCTCGACGAGATCGAGGCCGAGTATGTCGCGGCCCACAAATCGGGCCATGATGTCGCCCGCCTGCATTCCGGCGACCTGTCGGTGTGGAGCGCCGTCGCCGAGCAGATCCGCCGGCTGGAAAAGCATGGCATTCCCTACACGCTGACGCCGGGCGTCCCCTCCTTCGCCGCTGCCGCCGCCGCATTGCGCCGCGAACTGACCATTCCTGAAGTCGCGCAAAGCCTGGTGCTGACCCGCATCTCCGGACGCGCATCAAAAATGCCGCCCGGCGAAACGCTGGCCGGCTTCGGCCGCACCGGCGCCACGCTGGCCATTCATCTGGCCATCCACGCCATCGACCGCGTCGTTGCCGAGCTGACGCCGCATTATGGCGGGGATTGCCCGGTGGCGGTCGTCTTCCGCGCCTCCTGGCCGGACGAGCGTGTGCTGACCGGCACGCTGGCGACCATCGAGGCGCTGCTCGCCGCCGATCCGATGGAGCGCACGGCGATCATCTTCGTCGGCCGCTCGCTGGCAGCCGAAGGTTTTGGCGAGAGTTCATTATACGACGCCCACTACCAGCGGCGTTTTCGCGGACGGGACGGATTGTGAGCGGCAGCAACAAAAACACCGGCGAAAACGCTACGCTCGAAAAAGCCTTGTCCCGGCTGAACTTCAAGCCGCGCCAGCTGGAGCCTGGCCATGTCTGGCTGGCCGGCGCCGGCCCCGGCGACCCCGGTTGCCTGACGCTCGAAGTGCTGGCGGCTTTGGCCGAGGCGGATGCGCTGGTCTACGACGCGCTGGTCTCATCCGATGTCGTCGCCGTTGCCGAAAATGCCGAGCTTTTCTTTGCTGGCAAGCGCGGCGGCAAACCGTCGATGAAACAGGATGACATCACCGCCCTTTTGGTGCGGCTGGCGCGCGACGGCCGCACCAAAAGGGCGGTGATGTCATCC
>NZ_RZPH01000893.1:0-963 GCF_004022825.1 Mesorhizobium sp. M7A.F.Ca.CA.004.04.2.1 | reverse complement strand
CCGCCGGGTCGTCAGGCTGAAGGGCGGCGATCCCTATATTTTCGGCCGCGGCGGCGAAGAAGCCCTGGCGCTGGCGCATGAAAACATCCCGTTCCGCGTGCTGCCAGGCCTGACCTCGGGCCTCAGCGCTCTGGCCGCGACCGGCATCCCGGCCACCATGCGCGGCATCAACAAGGCGGTGATCCTGGCCACCGGCCACGCCGCCGGCACCGATGACGATCTCGATTGGGCGGCAATCGCCCGCACCGGCCAGCCTGTCGTCGTTTATATGGGCATGGCCAACCTGCCTTTGATCGCGGCGGCACTGCTCGACGGCGGGCTGGCGCCGTCGACACCGGCGGCAGTGATCGTCGCCGCAACGACGCCGCAGGAACGAACCGTCGTCGCAACGCTCGCCACCATTGCCGAGGAAGCCGCGGCCGCCGGTCTCGCCTCGCCGGCGCTGATCGTCGTTGGCGGGATCGTTGCCATGCGCGCGGCACTGGCGGGACAAGCATGACGGCCCGCGCCATCATCATCGGCGCGCCGCGCTCCGGCTCCGGCAAGACCAGCGTCACCATCGGCATTTTACGCGCCCTCACCCGGCGTGGGCTGAAGGTGCGAGGCGCCAAATCCGGCCCCGACTATATCGACCCCGGCTTCCACACCGCCGCCACGGGACTGTCGGGCGTCAATCTGGACAGCTGGGCGATGCCGCCATCGCTGCTCAACGCACTCGCCGCGCAAGCCGCCGACGACACCGATTTCGTCATCCTCGAAAGCGCCATGGGCCTGTTCGACGGCATTCCGGCCTCGCCGGGGCGCACCGGGTCAGCCGCAGACTTGGCTCGGCTCTACGGCCTGCCGGTGCTGCTGGTGCTCGACGTCTCCGGCCAGTCGACCACCGCGGCCGCCGTCGCCAAGGGCTTTGCCACCTACGATCCGGATGTACGCATGGCCGGTGTAGTGCTCAACCGGTTGGGC
>NZ_RZPH01000892.1:0-2548 GCF_004022825.1 Mesorhizobium sp. M7A.F.Ca.CA.004.04.2.1 | reverse complement strand
GTCGGCGTTTCCGAAAACATTATCGACGCCTCGTTCCAGGCGCTGATGGATTCCATCGTCTACAAGCTGATGAAGAACCGCGAGATGGCCGGACTGGTGGCCGCCGAATAGGGTTGAACCATCAGCGAAAGTCCATTGATCCATCAGAACTTTGCGATGGTCTTGCCAAGGTGACTGGGCCATAGCGTTGGCCCATGGCCACTGAAGCAATTACCCTGGACGCGGATTCCAAGGCCCGGCGCGGCTTTCTGCTGGCGCTCGGCGCCTATCTGCTGTGGGGATTGCTGCCCTTCTACATGAAGGCGGTCGCTCATCTGCCGCTCGCCGAAGTCATTGCCCATCGCATCGTCTGGTCGGTGCCGATCGCCGCCGCCGTTCTGATCTGGGCCGGCCGCATGGCGGATTTCAAGGCGGCACTGCGCTCGCCGCGCACCATCGCCATGGCCGCGCTGACGGCGGCGCTGATCTCGGTCAACTGGGGCATCTATGTCTGGGCGATCGCTGTCGACCGCACCGTCGAAACCGCGCTCGGCTACTACATCAATCCACTGGTCAACGTCGTCGTCGGCGCGCTGCTGCTTGGCGAGCGGCTCGACCGGCTGCAGATCGCGGCGGTGGTGCTGGCGGCCGTCGCAGTCGCCGTGCTGACCGTCGAGGGCGGCAAGCTGCCCTGGGTGTCGCTGGCGCTGGCGTTTTCCTTCGCCGCCTACGCCTTCTTCCGCAAGACGCTGCCGATCGGACCGAGCCAGGGATTTTTGCTCGAAGTCCTTCTGCTGTCGGTGCCGGCGCTTGGCTACATCGTCTATCTCATCGCGACCGAACAGGACCACATCTTATCCAGCAGTGGCACCGATACGGCATTGCTGATCGGCTGCGGTCCGGTCACATCGATCCCGCTGCTGCTGTTTGCGTTCGGCGCGAGGCTGCTGCGGCTGTCCACCATCGGCATCATGCAGTACATCGCGCCGACCATTGTGTTTCTGATCGCCGTGCTGATCTTCGACGAGCCTTTCGGCACCACCCAGGCGATTGCCTTTGGCCTGATCTGGACAGCGCTCGCGATGTATTCCTGGTCGATGTTCCGTGGCCGCGAGATCCGGCCGGCGGTGCCGGCTGCAAGGTAAGGATCCCCTATGTACCTGCTGCATATCGCCAACAAAAATTATTCCTCATGGTCGCTGCGGCCTTGGGTGTTGATGCGAGAGCTGAACATCCCGTTCGAGGAACGGCTGACGCCATTCCCGACCGCATCGAGTTGGGATCTGTACCGGCCCTTCTCGCCGAGCGGCCGCGTGCCGTGCCTGATCGACGATGGCTGGGCGGTCTGGGATTCGCTGGCCATCGTCGAATATCTGGCCGAACGCCACCATGGCGTGTGGCCTGTCGAGGCCAAGGCGCGCGCCTGGGCACGCTCGGCCGCCGCCGAGATGCATTCGAGCTTCACCGCATTGCGCGGGGCATGCCCGATGAGTTGCGGCGTGCGCGTAAAGCCATTCCCGATGTCCGATGCGCTGAAGCAGGACATCTTTCGCCTCGGCGATCTCTGGAACGATGGCCTTGCCCGTTTCGGCGGGCCGTTTCTGGCCGGCGCTCATTTTACCGCCGTCGACGCTTTCTTTGCCCCGGTGGCGTTCCGCGCCCAGTCCTATGGGCTCTCCTTCGAGGGTGCGGCTGCAGCCTATCCAGCGCAATTGCTTGCCCTGCCGGCGATGCGCGAATGGTATGCGGCTGGCTTGGCCGAGACCTGGCGCGAGCCCGACCACGAAGCGGAAGCCGCCGCCGCCGGCACCGTCATCGAGGATCTTCGCGCCTCGGCGTGAAAGTCGCCGGGCGGGCGTTACATCTGTCCGAGCCGCCTGACAAAGAGATAGGTCGCGCCCGCGATCACCATCGCTACCGCCGTCACCACCCAGAAGCCCATTGGCGTGTCGACCAGCGGCAAGCCGCCGACATTCATGCCGAACAGGCCCGAGATGATGGTCATTGGCAACAGCACCGCCGTCATCACCGACAGTACGTACAGCAGCCGGTTCGACTGCGTCGTCAGCTTGGCCATAAGCTCGTCCTGCAACAGCCGGGCGCGTGCCTGCAATTGTTCGCCATCATAGTGCAGCGTCTGCGCCCTGTGCGAAAGACGCGCGGCCATGTCGTTGATGCTGTCGGGCAGGTCGTTACGGTGCGAGTGGTCGAGATGGCGAAACAGATTGGTCAACGTCGCCATCTGCCTGTGGATCACAACCAGATGCCGGCGCGCGTCGACGAGGGATTGCCGTTCATTGTGCCATGCGTCGCAGACGATGCGATCCTCGATCCCGTCGAGGCTGTCGCCGAGTGCCGCAAGTTCAGCCACCATGCCGTCAAAAGACTGGCCGACAACCGCCTCGATCAACTCGGCCGGCGAGCGGAACTTGCGCGATCCATTCTCGATCGCCTTGCGGATGTTGTCGACCGACTGCAGCGGTTGCTTGCGGGCGCCGACCAGCATCGTGTCGTTGAGCGCGAAGCGGAAATGGCCAAGCCCGCCCGCTTCCGCCGAATAGTCATGGCG
>NZ_RZPH01000891.1:0-2549 GCF_004022825.1 Mesorhizobium sp. M7A.F.Ca.CA.004.04.2.1 | reverse complement strand
GCTGACGGTCGAAGGCGTCATGATGCCCGGCAAGGGCCGCATGACGGTGACCGGCAGCAGTTCGCCGCCGACTTCCGTCCAGGCAAGACCTGTAACGACACCGACCTGATCGTCAGCCTCGACCTGGCCGAAGCGGTAGCGCTGCACACCAAGGTAATCGGAGAGGTTCTCCGCCGTGATGCTCACCGTCTTCTTCTTCGTCTTCAGGATCTCGGTCACCGCCTTGCGCCCGAGCTTCATCAGCTCGCGCTCCAGGCTCCTGACGCCCGCTTCGCGGGTGTAGGTCTGGACGATGGCGCGGATCGCGTCCTCACCGACGGAAAACTCCTTCGGCTGCAGCGCGTGATCGCGGATCACCTTCGGCATCAGGTGCCGCTTGGCGATCTCGATCTTCTCGTCCTCGGTGTAGCCGGCGATACGGATGATCTCCATGCGGTCCATCAAGGGCGCCGGGATGTTCAGCGTGTTCGCCGTCGTCACGAACATGACGCTCGACAGGTCGTATTCGACCTCGAGGTAATGGTCCATGAACGTCGAGTTCTGTTCCGGATCGAGGACCTCGAGCAACGCCGATGACGGATCGCCACGGAAGTCCTGGCCCATCTTGTCGATCTCGTCGAGCAGGAAGAGCGGGTTGGACTTCTTGGCCTTCTTCATCGACTGGATGACCTTGCCGGGCATCGAGCCGATATAGGTGCGGCGGTGGCCACGGATCTCGGCCTCGTCACGCACGCCGCCGAGCGCCATGCGGATGAATTCGCGACCGGTCGCCTTGGCGATCGACTTGCCGAGCGAGGTCTTGCCGACGCCGGGAGGGCCGACGAGGCACAGGATCGGCCCCTTCAGCTTCTTCTGGCGGCTTTGCACGGCGAGATACTCGACAATGCGCTCCTTGACCTTGTCGAGGCCGAAATGATCAGTGTCGAGCACGTTCTGCGCGAACGCCAGGTCCTGCTTGACCTTGGAGTTCTTGCCCCACGGAATCGACAGGATCCAGTCGAGATAGTTGCGCACGACGGTCGATTCAGCCGACATCGGCGACATCGTCCGGAGCTTCTTCAACTCGGCTTCCGCCTTTTCGCGGGCCTCCTTGGAGAGCTTGGTCTTCTTGATGCGCGCCTCGATCTCGGCGGCCTCGTCGCGGCCGTCCTCGCCTTCGCCGAGTTCCTTCTGGATCGCCTTCATCTGCTCGTTGAGGTAGTATTCGCGCTGCGTCTTCTCCATCTGGCGCTTGACGCGCGAGCGGATGCGCTTCTCCACCTGCAGGACGGAGATTTCGGCTTCCATGAAGCCCATAGCCTTTTCCAGCCGCTCCTTGACCGAGAGCGTGGCCAGCATTTCCTGCTTCTCAGGGATTTTGATGGCGAGATGCGAGGCGACCGTGTCGGCGAGCTTGGAATAGTCGTCGATCTGGCTGGCTGCACCCACCACTTCGGGCGAGATCTTCTTGTTCAGCTTGACGTAGTTCTCGAAGTCGGTGACGACCGAACGCGCCAGCGCCTCAACCTCGACCTCTTCCTCGTCCGGCTCGACCAGCGCCGCGGCGCGGGCCTCGTGGAAGTCGGGATGGTCGGTGAACGAGACGATTTTCGCACGCGAAGCGCCTTCGACCAGAACCTTGACGGTGCCGTCGGGCAGCTTGAGCAATTGCAGCACATTGGCGAGCGTGCCGATGTCGAAGATGGCATCGGGCTCGGGATCGTCGTCGGCGGCATTCATCTGGGTGGCAAGCAGGATCTGCTTTTCCTGACCCATCACCTCTTCCAGCGCCTTGATCGACTTCTCACGCCCGACGAAGAGCGGCACGATCATGTGCGGGAACACCACGATGTCGCGCAGTGGGAGAACTGCGAAGACGCCGTCGCTGGGTGCCTTGGATACTTTGGCCATTGTCCAACCTTTCATGTCGCGGCCGCCAATCAGCCAACCGCGAATCTTATATTAACGACCGGGGATCGTTCCGCCTACCACCGTTTATGACGGGAGTTTTACAGCACAGAAATCGGGCACCTCGGCCTTCTCCAGTTAGTTGGATGCACGACCCCCAAAGATCAAGGGGCGTGTCCAAATCCGCACTTCCAACCCGTCCGCGAGTGACACATTTGCGACGCCAAGCCGTACGCCGCGCAAAAGCCCTGTGTGACAGCAAAACGGCGCCTTGCGGCGCCGTTTCAGAATTTCGCTGCGGGCTCATGATGTCAGGCGCTGACATTGCCCTTCTTTTCCTTCTGCTCGGAGTAGATGTAGAGCGGCCGGGCACTGCCGGTCACCACCTCCTCCGAAATCACCACTTCGCGCACGCCTTCGAGCGCGGGAAGCTCGAACATCGTGTCGAGCAGGATCGCCTCCATGATCGAACGCAGGCCGCGCGCGCCGGTCTTGCGCTCGATGGCGCGCTTGGCGATCGCCGAAAGAGCGTTCTCGTGGAAGGTCAGGTCGACATTCTCCATCTCGAACAGCCGCTGATACTGCTTGACCAGCGCGTTCTTCGGCTCGGTCAGGATCTGGATCAGCGCCGGTTCGTCGAGGTCTTCCAGCGTCGCCAGAAC
>NZ_RZPH01000088.1:0-10786 GCF_004022825.1 Mesorhizobium sp. M7A.F.Ca.CA.004.04.2.1 | reverse complement strand
GCCCTGAGCCTGCTCGTCAGTCTTCAGCTTGGTCTTGTCCTGGGCCTGCTGATCGGTTGTGCCGGCCTTGCCCTGAGCCTGCTCGTCGGTCTTCAGCTTGGTCTTGTCCTGAGCCTGCTGGTCGGTGGTGGTGCCGGCCTTGCCCTGTGCCTGCTCGTCAGTCTTCAGCTTGGTCTTGTCCTGAGCCTGCTCGCCCATCTTGGAACCATTCTGGCAGCCAGCTTGCCCGGAAGCGCAATTGGCGTCTGCGCCAGACTGGCTTTCGGGCTGTTGTGTCTGAGCCATCGCCGTTCCACAGCCGAGCCCGATCGCCAGCATGCTGGTAATGAGAACATGTTTCATGGGGAAATCTCCCTGGGTAAGATTCGTCCCTTCAGTGCGTAGAACCAGCACCCAAAAAAAATGTTCCGAGATAGTTGAGTGAGGGCTAAAAAACGACCTCGCTTGAGATCATACGATCGCGGGCGAAAGCCGCCGCTAAAACGACCTTTTCAACTCTGCCGATTGCCCTAGCTCTCTCCTGAGAGGAGACCGGATATGGCAATTTATAGTCTGAGAGTGGTCAGCTTCATTTTCGTTGTATTGGCTTTCGTTCCGGCCGCCGCGCATTTCTTCACGATGTTCAACAAGATGAAGCTCGACGGGCCGAACTATCTGGCTGCGCAACGCGCCTATGATGGATGGAGCCTGTTCGGCATCGTAGTGCTGGGAGCATTGCTCTCTACGGCCGCCCTGGCGATCCTGCTCTACCGAGCGAGTGCATCTTTCGGCTTGGTTGTTGTCGCCTTTCTCAGCATCGGCGCCACGCAATTTGCCTTCTGGACGCTGACCTATCCAATCAATCAGGCGACCCGGAACTGGACTGTCCTGCCTGAAAACTGGGAGCTGCTGCGGCGGCAATGGGAGTATTCGCATGCCATCGCCGCCGGCCTCAACGCCTTGGCGTTGCTTGTGCTTTTCCTATCGGCGCTTCGCGCTGCGGTGCGTTGAACGACCACGTCTTCACCAGCACGGCCGCCGAGCGTGCAGGAACCACCAATGAACCGAAATCATTGACCCGCCAGATGTTTCCAGCGTGGCCCGAAAATGAAGCGGTATTATTTCGATCTTCAAAACGGTGACGGCGCGATACCCGATGATAACGGGCAGCTGTTCGAATCCCGGGAACAAGCCAGAGCGGAAGCAATTCGTATTTTGCAGGATGTTGCCCAAGACGAAATGCCCGACTGCGATTTCGTCAAGGTAACCGTCAAAGTACGCGATGAGGTCGGTGCGCAGATGTTTGAGGCATCGCTTGTCCTGACCTCCGGATGGAGCGTGTGATGCCGCAGTGCTAGCGGCTATACCGCACCGGGATTTGCACGACATTCTCCGATCCAGGCAGATCGAAGGCCATGGCCAGCTGACGTACGGAGGCCATCTCCACGATCAGTTCTTCGATCGAAAGATCCGGCAGACCGGTCTTCACCCTCTGCCTCACCCTGGCCGCAAGTTCATGAACCCGTACCGGGACGAAAAGCGGGCTGTCGTCCAGCAGCTTGCTGATTTCGATGACCACATCAGCGTCGATGTCTTTCGGCAATTCCCGCATGGGCGTCACCTCCAATCGAAGCAACAGCCCGCCATATCGGTGCGGCGGGCGATCAGGCATTGAGCGCCGGGCAGTGGGATCGGAGAGGGACGTGCTCGGCGCTGGCCGATAGCCAGATTCATAAAGCTGCGGGCATCGGTGTGTCACGAAAAAATATCAGTACGAAAATTACCAAGCGGTTTCGTCCCACGCAATCCACAAGCGCCTTCCCCGAAATCGCGGCTCCGGCAGCGGCTGTTCCCGACAGAGGAGGAACAAAAAATATGGCCCGGAATTGAGACTGACGAATTGGAGGATCTGGCCATGGACAGCAGGGAAGAAAAGATCAAACGGCGAGCCCATGAAATCTGGGAACAAGAGGGCCGGCCGGCTGGCCGCGAGCAGGAGCACTGGGACCAGGCCGTGCAGGAGATCGAGGCTGAGGGTTCGGAGACTGAACGTGGCCCGGTTTTGCCTGATCCGACAGTTGCAGCCGATTCCAATAGCTTGAAGCGTTGATCGTCAGATGCCGTGGCGTCTTGAGAGGACGATCAGGCAACCAAATTGGTGGAACCTCGTTTGCCGGACAGCAACCAGAGGAGGTTTCGATGAAGAGGTTCTTTTCACTCCTGATCCTGGCCGCTGGCCTTACGCTCGGCGCCTGCGACAACAATATCGAGCCGATGAAAGCCAACACCGGCCCCATCAACAAGAACCCACAGGTTGACCAGGCCGCCAGGCCAGAGTCCGCGACTGGTGATGATAAGCCAGCTATTGCGCCTCAGAGCCAATGAACTCCGTCTCACATTGCGACACACCTCTGCTGCGCGTCGCCTATCTCGATGGTGGACCGCAGGACGGCGCCCCGGTTATCCTGCTGCATGGCTGGCCCGACGACGCGACGACATACGCTCGGATTTCGCCGGTCCTTCATGAAGCTGGCTTCCGGACGTTTTCGCCTTGGTTGCGGGGCTTCGGGCCGACATCGTTCCTGTCAAAAGAAATCATGCGCTCGGGCGAGATTGCCGCGATGGCGCAGGATGTGCTGGATTTTGCCGATGCGCTTGGCCTCAGCCGCTTTGCAGTCGTCGGACACGATTGGGGCGCCCGGATATCCTATCTGCTCGCGTCGGTTTTCCCGGACCGCATCAAGTGCTGTGCTGCGCTGTCGCTCGGCTGGCAACCAGGCAAACCAGCAACGCCGGCGCCCGGACAAGCGAAAGCATTTTGGTATCAATGGTTCATGGCGACGGCACGGGGCGCCGAGTTCGTACGAAACAACGGCAAGGAATTCGCCAGATACCAGTGGGACAGCTGGGGTCCATCAGGCTGGTTCGACGACGCTATTTTCGATGGTGTCGCGAGTTCGTTCGAAAATCCTGACTGGGCGGATGTGACGTTGCATTCCTATCGGGTCCGATGGGAAGAGGCCGAGCCCGATCCCCGCTATGCCGAACTCGCCCGCCGGCAAGCAGCGGTCAAGATCATCACGGTGCCGATCCTGACGCTTCATGGTGGCGCCGACCGCGTTGTGTTTGCCCAGTCCTCAGAGGGGCTCGAAGAGCATTTCACCGCGTTCTACAGGCGGGTGGTGCTGGATGGCATCGGACACTTCCCGACGCGTGAGGCTTCTGATCAGGTTTCGCGATTGTTGGCTGCGTTTCTCGACAGCCATGGCAAACGCTGAAGTGGGGTCGTCATCCGACCTCATAGTAGAGGCCGGAACCTGACGCATCGCCGCGCATTTCGTCTCCATGCATGACGAACCGAAATGCGGCCTCGCAATCAATCGGCAGCCAGGGAGAATTTGAATGCAAGCTTCAGACGCAATCTCAGCACACCATGCTGGCCAGCTGGCCATAGTACCGTTTGTCGGCACGGTGACGGTACGATTTTCCGACGCCATAGTCGCTGCTACGGAACGGGCGAAAGTGCTTCAGGAAGAAGGACATGAGCCCGTGTTCTACATCCCTTTCGAAGACATCTATTTCGACCTTTTCGAAAAGACGAACACCACCAGCCGCTCCCCTTCGAAAGGCACCGCGAGCTACTGGCGCGTCCATGCGGTGGGCAGCTCGGCTGACGATTTCATGTGGGCATACGAGACGCCTGAAACCGCGGCGCGGCCCATTGCACGTCATGGTGCATTCGATCCGGAAAAGGCGCGCATCGATGCTGAGCCCGCGGAGGACAGACGGCACACGCCCCACGTCCCGGAGTAGATTGCCCGTTCGCAGCGGGGCGAGTTGATTCAAGGCTGGTGCTGACGGCGCGGAAACTCGTCATCAAGGATGCGTAGTGCCTCCTCATATTTGACAGTCGATGCCCCGACCTGTCGGGCTTGCCAGATATTGTCCGCCAGATCCGCGCGCTTCACCGGCAGCGCCAATGGATTCGATGCCGCTCGTCGCACGAACGCGAAGTAGTCCTCGCCATCCCTGCGCGACATGGCGTCGACGGCCGAAGCGATCGTCGGGCCAAAACCGGCCTCGTCCAACCTGGTCCGGTTCCAGCCTTCGCCCTTTTCCACGACGTCATGGAGATAGGCGACGACCTTCTGGTCCGTGGTTTCGACCGCGTCGACGACCCGGCGGCAGTGCTCGATATACGGTCGCCCGGTCTTGTCGCGCTGTGCTGCGTGGACCTCTTCGGCAATCTTGGCCGCCCGGTAAAACATGCTCATCTGGCTTGCCCTTCAGACATGGTTTCACCATCGCTCCTCGGTATCGTGGTGCGGCAGGTCTATTCCGCAGCAAACCCAGCCAAGTCGCTGCCTCGATCCATAATTGTAGCGCGGCTCCAGGCGAGCCGGATCGTCGAACGTTCCGACATGCAACGCGATCTCTCCGGGCGATGCGTCATAGGCAAGGCTGAGCGGCGATCCGCAGGCGGAGCAGAAGCCCCTCCGGGCAATCGGTGAAGATCTGCGATAGGCCGGCGTCGCATTGGTCCAGGTCACGCTTTGGGAAGGCACCCAGGCCACAACTGCGAAGGCACTGCCGGTCGTTCGCCGGCACATATCACAATGGCAATAATGCACTCTCGGTTCGCTTCCAACGCGGAAGCGGATCGTGCCGCAGAGACATCCTCCGCTTAGTTCCATTTTGGCGCCCCGGCTGACTTGCGGCTCCAACGCCTCTCGCGCGGTCTCATGCGAGCACCTCCATTCATCTCAGCGGAAACGCCAGCCATTTGCGTCGGTTCCTGTGGCTATTTCAGGAACCAGTGCTTGCGCGCGGCGTTGCGTGTCTTTGCCGACAAAGTGAGGAAACAGGGAAATGCATCGTCGGTCGGAGAAGCGCTGATGTCGATGCCGGGGCTGGCATACGGACCTCTCGGCGATCGATGCATGCATGTCTGCGTGGATATGCAGCGGCTGTTTGCCGAGCCGTCTCAATGGGCAACGCCCTGGATCACCCGGGTTCTCCCGCAGATCGAGAGGCTGGTCGAAAGACGCGCGCCACAGACGGTCTTTACACGCTTCCTGCCAGCCGAAAAGCCGGGGCAGGGCGTCGGCACATGGAAGCGCTATTATGAGCGCTGGGCTTCCCTGACGATCGAGACGATCGGGCCCGAAATGACCGAACTGTTGCCGTCTTTAGCCGGCTACTGCCCGCCAGCGGCGATCATCGACAAGCACATCTATTCGCCCTGGTTCGAAGGGCGCCTCAGAGCCCTTCTGGTGGAGCGCGGCATCGATACGCTGGTCATTACCGGTGGCGAAACAGATGTTTGCGTTCTCGCCACCGTGCTCGGGGCCATCGATTTCGGCTATCGCGTGGTTCTCGTCACGGACGCGCTGTGCAGTTCTTCTGACGCAACCCATGATGCACTGCTGACCGTTTACCACCAACGTTTCGCGCAGCAGGTCGAGACGGTTGAGATGGAAACGGTTCTCTCGAACTGGACTTGACGTCCGCTAACCCGGCCCGGGTGGAAGTGTCCATGCTTCCTTGCGCGGTTGGGCTGCCTATCTGTTAAGAGAATGACGGACACCAGAACAGGTAGCAGACGTGACGCAACGATCGGGAAGTGCTGACCTTCCACTCCATGGCGGGCGCGTGCCGAAATGGCTCGGCGACCGCATGACGCGTCTTGGCGCTGTGATGTGCGAGGCGATCATTCATCACTATGGTCGAGACGAGCTGCTGCGGCGGCTGGCGCATCCATTCTGGTTCCAGTCCTTTGGTGCTGTCATGGGCATGGATTGGCACTCGTCGGGGATCACGACCAGCGTCGTGGGCGCTTTGAAGCGTGGCCTCACGCCGCTCTCCGGCGAGCTCGGCATTCATGTCTGCGGTGGTCGCGGCGCGCATTCGCGCAAAACCCCGCATGAGCTGGAGGCCATCGGCCAACGCGTCGGCTTCGACGGGGCGGGCCTTGCCACCGTCAGCCGGCTTGTCGCCAAAGTCGACAGCGCCGCGGTCCAGGACGGTTTCGATCTTTACCTGCATGGTTTCATCGTCACCGATGACGGTCGCTGGGTCGTGGTGCAGCAAGGCATGAACGGTGACAGCAAGGTGGCGCGCCGCTACCATTGGCTCTCCGAGGGCCTCAAGAGTTTTGTCGAGCAGCCGCATGCCGCCATCGAGGGCGTCCATCAAGGTGAGATCGTCAACCTGACCGACAGGCGCGCCGACGCGTCGCGCCAAGGGCAACTGAACCTTTTGCAAGACCTCGGACCCGATCGCATCCTGGGCGAGCTTGCAGCATTGGAGCGTTGCGCGGAGCCGACGCGCCGGCAAGAACCGGAGCAGCCGCTGCTGCCGCATTTGGTCATGCCGGCCCACCATGATGTTCGCGAAAGCGATGTCGTCATGCATCGTCTTCACGGCAATATCGCAGCCGCCGCGAACCGCGGTCCCACCGATTTCGCCGAGCTCCTTCTGGTCCCCGGCGTCGGCGCGCGTACGGTGCGCGCGCTGGCCCTCGTTGCCGAGGTGGTGCATGGCGCGCCTTGCCGGTTTTCCGATCCCGGCCGCTTCTCGCTGGCGCATGGCGGCAAGGACAGGCATCCATTTCCGGTACCGCTGAAGGTCTATGACGAGACGATCGGGGTTCTGAAGTCGGCCGTGCAGAAGGCAAAGCTCGGTCGCGATGAAGAAATCGGTGCCTTGAGGCGGCTCGACGATCAGTCGCGGCAAGTCGAACGATACGTGACCGGCCCCAGCCTGAAGGAAATTGTCGCGGGAGAATTCGACCAGTCGCATCTGCTTGGCGGGCGCAGCGTGTTTGGCTGGGAAGCGCCGCCGGACACAGCATCAACTGAGCGGAACGAGAAAGCGTGAGCACGGGTGGAGGGGCTGGAGATCAATCGTCAAGATCGATGAGTGCGACACCGAGCTCCGGACGCTTGCTGCGACGTAGATGACCGGGTGCTTCCACCAGGGTGATTTCGAGCGTTGGCCGAACGATGCCGTCAAGCAGATGTCCACCCCGAGTGGTGCCGTCACTCGATCCAAGGACCGCATGGACGTGCAGGCTGGGCTTATCGTCGTCACCCAGTGCGACATCGCCGATCGCGCTCAGAACCTCGCACTGTTCGTCGACAGGGATCTTGCGGTAGGTCTTCGAGGCCGGATCGAACCAGCCCACCGTGGCTTTCTCGAAAGCCCCTATGGCGGTCAAGGACGCGCTGCCGATCTCCTGGTCGACCGCGAAGGCGGTCAGTGCCGCGAACGCTTCTTCGCCTGGGTCGAGCACCACGACGAATGTTCGTTGTCCGCCGATCTCATTGACGAGCTGCGATTTCATCCCTGTGCTCCCGCCGCATTCAGTGCCGGCCTCATATCAATGTGCGCGGTGTTCCGCATTGCGCTTGCGGGTCGCCGCAGCTTTCTTTGCCGATTCCGATCGGCTTGCGGCAGACCGTGATGCCGATGCCTTGCCGCCGCTTTTGCCGCCTTTGTGCGCCGCTGGATGGCCCGTGTGTTTGCCGCGGCCGGAACCGCCTTCCTTCTTGCCGCCGCCATCGTCCTTGTTGACGGTAGCCCATGCGCGCCGCTCTGCCTCCTTGTCGGAAACCCCGCGCTTCTCATAGCCTTCGGCAATGTGGTCGGCTTTGCGCTCCTGCTTGTCAGTGTATTTCGATTTCTCGCCTCGTGGCACGGCCTGTTCCTCCTGTTGAATAAGGGCTGAACGTCGACTCGACGCGCTGGTTCCAACAGAAGTCGCGTAGCCAATGGCGCATCGCGATGCATGGCCAAACACCGCCGCGCCGCGCAAGCTAGCGCCTTTCGGGCCGGGGAGAGTGCAGCAGCAAGGCGAGGGGGATTGGTTCAGCCGATTGCCAACCTCACGACGAGGGCCAGGATCACGACGCCGACCAAGCCGGCTATGAAGACGACCCGACGCGTGCGCGTTCGCAGGATGATATCGCCTTGTCTCGCCTGATCCGCAGAGAATACGGGTCCATTGTCACGGTCCTTGCCATGCCGACCATCGCTCATGATCGCCTCCTTCCCGCTGTTGGCACACAACCATCGCTTGACCGGGGAGGTTCCGATTGCGTCGATCCCGCCGACAGAAAAAAGGATCACAGGCTCGTGAGGAGGGAACTTTGCCCTCCGCGAGTGGTTTGGGCCGCTTGAGACCCAGCCAGCCCGGAGCCAGCCATGTCCGATGCCAAGACTTCCAGTGGCCTGAGCAGACGCATGTTCATGACGGCCTCTGTTTCGGCGGCGGCGGTGATGCCGCTTGTAAATTCCCCGACGAGAGCTGCCCAGCCCGCGTCCGCAAAACCGGCCGAACCGCGCGATTTGTCGGCGGTTTCGATGCGTATCAACAAGCAGACCTACAACCTCGCGCTCGACAATCGAACCAGCCTGCTTGACGCGCTGCGCGACCATGTCGGCCTGACCGGCACCAAGAAAGGTTGCGATCACGGTCAGTGTGGTGCCTGCACGGTGCTGATCGACGGAAAGCGGGTACTGTCCTGCCTGAGCTTTGCCGTCATGAACCAGGGCCGAGAGATCACAACGGTGGAAGGCCTGGCTTCGGCGGAAGGGGAATTGCATCCGGTCCAGCAGGCCTTCGTCGACCACGATGCCTTTCAATGCGGCTATTGCACACCGGGTCAGATCATGTCCGCCATCGGTTGCATCAACGAAGGCCATGCTGGGTCGGAAGACGATATTCGCGAATATATGAGCGGCAATCTATGTCGCTGCGCGGCCTATCCCAACATCGTTGCCGCGATCGTCCAGGCACGCGACGAGACCAGGAGGGCTTAGGATGCACCCATTCGTATATGAAAGACCAACCAGCGTCTCCGCGGCAATCGCCATGGCGTCCCGTCCCGATACCGTGCATGTTCCGCCAACCGGTGCCGACACGCAGTTCATCGCCGGCGGCACCAATCTGGCCGACTACATGAAGCTCGGTGTCGCGCGGCCGGAGCGACTGCTCGACCTCAACTCTCTTGCCGAGCCGGCCTTGCGGCAGATCAGGATAGACGATGATAAGATCCGGTTTGGTGCGCTGGTCCGTATGGGTGAAGCAGCCGACAACAATGATGTCAGGCGCCGTTGCCCGGTCCTCGCCGACAGCCTGAAATTCGCTGCCAGCGGTCAGCTTCGCAACATGGCGAGCCTGGGCGGCAATGTGCTGCAACGTACGCGCTGCGAGTATTTTCGAGAGATATCTTGGCCGTGCAACAAGCGCGAACCGGGCTCCGGCTGCGCTGCGATGGAAGGGTCCAATCGCCAGCATGCCGTGCTGGGTACGAGCGATGCCTGCATTGCCACGTATCATGGTGATTTCGCGCAGGCGCTGGTTGCGCTGGACGCCACCGTCGATGTCGAAGGTTCGCGGGGAAGGCGCACGCTCATTTTTGCCAAGCTGCATAGACGGCCGGGCGAGACGCCCGACATCGAGACGGATCTGGCCGCCGACGAGCTTATTACCGCCATCGAAGTGCCGCTCGCACGGTGGGCCAGCCGGTCGCGCTATCTGAAGATACGCGATCGCGAATCCTACGCGTTTGCGCTGGCGTCCGCGGCTGTCGCGCTCGACATGGATGGCGAGACGGTAAGGAGTGCGCGCATTGCGCTCGGCGGACTGGCGACGGTGCCGTGGCGTGCGCGCGAAGCAGAGGACACGCTACAGGGCAAAGTGCTTGACGAAGCCACGGCGCAGGAGGCCGCAGAGGCTGCTTTCGCCGATGCCAGACCGCGCGAGCATAACGCATTCAAGATACCGCTCGGCAAGCGCACGCTGGTGCGGGCGCTGCTCGAAACCCGGGATATGAAGGGCTGAGCCATGAACCAAGCTGCACCCGCTCCAAGGGAAAACCAGGGCGATCCCGTTGTTCGCATTGACGCCCGGCTAAAAGTTACCGGACAGGCCGGCTATCCCGCCGACATCGTCACCGCCAACGTCGCCCACGGTGCCCTTGCCACCAGCAGCATTGCGCGGGGCAAGGTTTCCGAACTTCACACGAAAGACGCCAGGGCCGTACCCGGTGTGCTGGACATCGTCACTTATGGCGATCTGGACAAGACCGACATGCCGAAATTCGGCAACACCGGCGCAAGTTCGATTGGGCCTTTGCACGACAAGACGGTTTTTCACGATGGTCAGATCATCGCTCTGGTGGTCGCCGAAAGCTTCGAGGCGGCGGAGGAGGCAGCGATGTTGATCCGCGCCGACTACGAGGACGAACGGCCCAGCGCCAGCTTTGATTCCAAGGGCGTGAAGATGGAACCGGCTGCCGGCAAAAGCCCGATGTTCAAGGAGGATGCGAAGGCCGGTGACTTCGACGCCGCCTGGGCGGATGCGACGGTGAAGATCGACGAAAAGTATTCGACGCCGACCCAGCATCATAATCCGATCGAGCTGTTTTCGACCACAGCCATATGGCAGGGCGACCAGTTGACGATCCACGAGCCCAGCCAGAATGTTACGGGCTGGAAGGTGGAACTGGCACGCCAATTGAAGCTCGATCCGGCCAATGTGCGGATCGTCAGTCCCTATATCGGCGGCGCCTTCGGCTCCAAGGGGCCGATGACGGCACGCACTGCGATCGTTGCCGTCGCGGCGCGGCGCATCGGCCGGCCGGTTCGCTGCGTCGTCAATCGCATGCAAGCCTTCGGTACGCAGACCTATCGAGCCGAAACGCGGCATCGGATCCGCATGGGCGCCGGCAAGGACGGCCGCATCACGGCGTTCGGACATGAGGCCTGGGAGGTGACGTCACGCCCTGACCCTTATGTCGTC
>NZ_RZPH01000890.1:0-2550 GCF_004022825.1 Mesorhizobium sp. M7A.F.Ca.CA.004.04.2.1 | reverse complement strand
TCCTTGTCCAGCGCGCTGCCGGCCACGTTGCTGCCCGACTGTTCACTACCTTCCGGCTGCTCGGCGTCCTGGAAACTGGAAATCCCCGTAGGGGAGATCAGAAAGGCCGCCGCCACCGCGACATGGAGCAGGCAGGAGACGACGATCGCCGCCGTCCATTTGCGGCTCCAGGCCGATGGCCGCGGCAGCGCGCTGGACAAGGACCCGGCGGCAATAAACGTTGCACTGGTGCCCAGCCCGCAACCGGCCAAACCACAGCCGGCAACGCCGCCCAAGCCGTCGCCGCCAACGGAGCCTTCTCGGCCAGCCAAGGAAGCGGCAACGACCAAGCCGGAACCTGTCAAACAGCAGACGGTTGCCCCAGACATATTGGTGGCCGGTGTCCCACGCCCCGATGGCCAGAGCGTGGCTCCCAAGACCGAAACGCCGGCGCAGCTGACCGTTCAGCCTGAGAGCACGGAAGCGCCTGTCGCCGTTCCGGAGCGGCCTCCGATCCCTAGAGCCAGGCCAACTCCGGCAGCTGCCCCTTCAAAGATGGCGGATGAGAAGCGCGGCACGGCGGATGGCGAGGACCGGTCGGCGCAAGCAGCCAGCAAGGGCAAAAGGCAAAAAGAGGCAGGCACGGCCGCGGAAGACAACTACCGCGGCGATGTTTTTAGAAAGCTCGGCAGCGTCAATCGCACCCTCCCGCCTTCCCTACAGCTGGCGGCACGCAACAATGCGGTTGTCACATTCGTCATAGGCAGGAAGGGCAACATAAACGAGTTGCGCATTCTGGAAACCTCAGGATCGGCGGCTTTCGATCAGGCAGCGCTTGGCATTGTCCGCAAGGCAGCCCCCTTCCCTCCGATTCCACCGCAGGCAGCAAGCGCAAATTTGGAGTTCGAGACCGAAATCGGCCCATTTTGAATGTGCGCAGAACAAACGCTGCAGCCGCCAATCATCAACATCCGCACGAAAGGAACCGCCATGTACATCGCAATGAACCGCTTCAAGGTGCAGACCGGCTCGGAGAACGACTTCGAAGCCGTCTGGAAGAACCGCGATTCCAGCCTTGCTGAGATGAAGGGGTTTAGGGAATTCCATCTGCTGCGCGGCCCGGTCAACGAGACCGAAGGCTACACGCTTTTCGCGTCGCACACGGTGTGGGCCAGCCACGACGATTTTATCGCCTGGACCAAGTCCGAGAATTTCCGCGCCGCCCACAGGAATGTCGGCACGACAAAGGTCCACTATCTCGGCCACCCCCAGTTCGAGGGTTTTTCGGTCGTCGAAGGCGCGTAATGCATGTCGTCCAAAAGTGGTCCCGGTTTTGGGACAACGACATGCATAAAAACAAAAGTTGACCGGGGGTCAGGCCCCGGCCAGCAAGCTCGCATTGCCGCCCGCGGCGGTGGTGTCGACGCAGACCGCCCGTTCATGCGCATAAGCCGCCGGGTTGAGCACCTCCGTGACCAGCGGCACGATCGGGCCGGAGCGGTCGGCGATGACCTTGCGCACGATGCGCGCGGCCTCGGACGTGCCTGAAAAAGCGACGACGTCGACGCGTAGCGCGCGCGCCTCGACCGGATCCGGCCGGCCGTCGATGGCGGCCAGCGGCAGGCCCTTGCCGGTCAACGCGGAAAGGGCTGCCGGTGCACCTAGCGCAACGGCCAGCACGGCATTGCCGGCGGCGAGCGCCTGGATCGTCTGCGCCAGCAGCGTATCGCCGTCAGGACCAAGGCACAGCACCCGTCCGCGTGGCGACAGCGACAGCGTGTTGGCCTCGCCGGTCGGCCCGGGCAGGTCGACCTGGCCGAAATCGATGCCGGCGGCCGCACCAATGGCCGCAGCACCCTTGCCGCGCAGATGCTTCCTCAGAATGGCGATCCGGTCGGGCCGCGTCGACCAGCCGCCAAGTGCGGGATCCGGCAGATTGTCGGCAAGTTCGGTCGCCGTGACCTTGTGGCCATCCTGCACATGGGTGCCAGCCTCCGGCCCCTTGCGGAAGCGGCGGAGGTAGTGCGGGCCGCCGGCCTTCGGACCGGTGCCTGAAAGCCCCTCGCCGCCAAACGGCTGCGAACCGACGACGGCGCCGATCTGGTTGCGGTTGACATAGATGTTGCCGGCGTGGATGCCGTCGACGAAATGCTGCACGCGGCCCTCGATCCGGGTGTGCAGCCCGAAGGTCAGGCCGTAGCCCTTGCGGTTGATGGCGGCGATGACCGCGTCGATCTCGTCGGCGTCGAAACTGGCGACATGCAGCACCGGCCCGAACACCTCGCGCTCCATATCCTCGATACCCTTGACGCGGAAGACGTGGGGCGCGACGAAGCGACCTTCCTTCGGCGCTTCGAGCTTGGCGATCAGCCGGCCCTGCAGGCCCATCTTCGTGCAGTACTCGCGGATCGAAGTCTGTGCCTCGTCGTCGATGACCGGGCCGACATCGGTCGAAATCCGCCAGGGATCGCCGACATTGAGCGCCTCCATGGCGCCCTTCAGCATCTCCAGCATCTTCTTCTCGACGTCCTTCTGCACGTAGAGCACGCGCAGCGCCGAGCAGCGCTGGCC
>NZ_RZPH01000889.1:0-2555 GCF_004022825.1 Mesorhizobium sp. M7A.F.Ca.CA.004.04.2.1 | reverse complement strand
AGTGCTGATACTCAGGCTGGAAAACGTTTCGAAGTCCTTCGGCGCCCTGAAGGTTGCGGATTCCGTGACCGTCAGCGTGCCGCGCGGCGAAGCGCTGGGCATTATCGGCCCGAACGGCGCGGGAAAATCGACGCTCTTCAACCTGATCACCGGCAATCTGTTTGCCAATGAGGGGCGCATCGAATTGCTCGGCCGCGACGTGACCCGTGCTCCGGCGATGGAGCGGGTGCGCATGGGCGTTGGCCGCAGCTTCCAGATTCCGCAGCCTTTCGAGGGGCTGACCGTGTTCGAAAATCTCTTGACCGCTGCCGCTTTCGGCCGCGGCGGACGCGAGGCCGAGATGGTCGACGATTGCGCTGGTATCCTCGAGGAGACGGAGCTTCTCAGGAAGGCCAATTTCGTGGCCGGCTCGCTGAGCCTTCTCGACCGCAAGCGCCTCGAACTCGCCCGCGCCCTGGCGACAGGCCCTGAGCTTCTGCTTCTGGACGAGATCGCCGGCGGTCTGACGGAGGGCGAATGCAAGGCCCTGGTCGCGACGATCAAGGCGATCCACGCCAGGGGCACGACAATCATCTGGATCGAGCATGTGCTGCACGCCCTGAATTCGGTGGTAGAGCGGCTTCTCGTGCTGGATTTCGGGCGTGTGATCGGGATCGGTGCGCCTGATGAGATCATGGCCTCGAAGGCGGTTCGCGAAATCTATCTGGGGCTCGAGGTCTGATGCTGGAAACGCGTGGCCTCACCGCGAATTACGGCCAGTTCCGGGCGCTGTTCGGTGTGGATATCAGCGTGGCCGCGGGCGAATGCGTGGCGATTATCGGCGCCAATGGCGCCGGAAAATCCACGCTGATGCGCTCGATCACGGGCGTGATCGGCAACGAGCCCGGTATGGTGCTGCACAGAGGCGAGTCGATCGGCGCGCTGTCGTCGGCCGAGATCATGAAGCGCGGTATCGCCATGGTGCCGGAGGGGCGCCGACTGTTCCCTTCGCTGACTGTCGAGGAAAACCTGCTGGTCGGCGGGCAGGCGCGCAAGGTGCCGGGGCCGTGGAACCTCGACGCGGTCTATGATCTTTTTCCGATCCTGCGCGAGCGGCGCAAGAGCCCCGGCACAGCGCTCTCGGGCGGCCAGCAGCAGATGGTGGCGATCGGCCGGGCGCTGATGTCGAACCCCGAATTGCTGCTCTGCGACGAGATCAGCCTCGGCCTCGCGCCCGTCGTCATCCGCGACATCTACGCAGCCCTTCCCAGGATCCGCGAAGGCGGCGCCGCGATCGTGCTGGTGGAGCAGGATATCGGCAAGGCGCTGGCGGTCGCCGACCGTGTCTACTGCATGATGGAGGGCCGCGTCACGCTGGCCGCCAGGGCGGCCGAGGTCAAGCGCGAAGACATCCATTCTGCCTATTTCGGAGTGGCGGCATGATCCGGAAACCGAGGCTCCGTCATCTGCTCGCGCAGCGCTCTTGTGGCCTGATCGAGGTGGCGCGGCGATGATCTGGCTGGACACCCTCGTGCAGGGGATTCTGCTGGGCGGGCTCTATGCCCTATTTGCAGCGGGATTGAGCCTCGTCTTCGGCATCATGCGGCTGGTGAATCTCGCCCATGGCGACCTCATCATCCTTGCCGCCTATCTGGTTTTGATGGGCGTCACGCTGCTCGGCCTGTCGCCCTGGATCGCTGCCCTGGTCGCCATGCCGGCGATGTTCGCGCTCGGCTGGCTGCTGCAGGCCGCCGTGCTGAACCGCGTGCTGGGCAAGGACATCCTGCCGCCGCTTTTGGTCACCTTCGGCCTGTCGGTCGCCCTGCAGAACGGCCTGCTCGAGGCCTTCTCCGCCGACAGCCGCCGTATTCCGGTGGGCGCGTTGGAAGGGGCATCGCTCGATCTCGGGCTGGTCACGGTGGGGATCATGCCGCTGATGACCTTTGCCTCGGCGATCGTGATGATCATTGCCCTGAACGGGCTCTTTTACCACACCGCGCTCGGCCGTGCCTTCCGCGCCACCTCGGACGACGCCGTGACGGCGGGGCTGATGGGGATAGAACCGAAGCGGATTTTCGCGATCGCCACCGGGATCGCCATGGTCGTGGTGACGCTGGCGGCCCTCTATCTCGGCATGCGGGCAAACTTCGATCCTTCGATCGGGCCGGCGCGGCTGATCTATGCCTTCGAGGCGGTGATCATCGGCGGCCTCGGCAGCCTATGGGGAACGCTCGCGGGCGGGATCATCATCGGCGTGGCGCAGACGTTTGGTGCCGCGCTCAATCCGGAATGGCAGATCCTGGCCGGCCACATCGCCTTCCTGGCCGTGATGCTGCTCAAACCGCGCGGGCTTTTTCCGCGCGCAGTGGATTGAGGGGCGGCATGTATCGACTGACAACCCGCACCCGCGCCGGAACCGTAACCGCGATCACGGTGCCGATCGTCATCGTCGCCGCGCTCGCGCTGCCTGCCGTGGCCTCGCGGGGCGTCATACAGGATCTGTTCTTCATCCTCACCATGCTGACGCTGGCGCAGATATGGAACCTTCTGGCGGGCTATGGCGGCCTGGTCTCGGT
>NZ_RZPH01000888.1:0-2557 GCF_004022825.1 Mesorhizobium sp. M7A.F.Ca.CA.004.04.2.1 | reverse complement strand
GGTCCAGGCCTACCGGCTGGCGACAACCACGGCTTTGGCGCCCTATCCCTATTCGCAGATGGTGTGGATGATCATTTCCGGCTGGATCGTCTTCAAGCAGTTTCCCGACCGCTGGACATTGGTCGGCGCCGCCATCATCGTCGCCAGCGGTCTCTACATCGTCCATCGCGAGCATAGGCTTCGGCTGCGGAGCCGCGCGGCCTCGGATGTCGAGGCCGAGGCGTTGGCAAAAAAACTTTGATTTGCCCCCGATCGGTGGCATAACGCCGCCTTTAAACAGTTTAGGTCTGAAAGTTCAGGTCCGGGGAGCACACGTCGCTGGCACAAAAAATCAAGCTTTCGACGATCGCGGATGCGCTCGGCGTGTCCACGGCCACGGTCTCTCTGGCGCTGCGCGACAGCCCTCTGGTTGCCGGTACCACGCGTGACCGCATCAAGGAACATGCCCGCGCCATCGGCTATATCTACAACCGACGCGCCGCCAGCCTGCGCACCTCGCGTTCCGGCATTGTCGGCGTCGTCGTCCACGACATCATGAACCCGTTCTTCGCCGAGATCCTGCGCTCAATCGAAAGCGAGCTCGACCGCAGCCGGCAGACCTTCATCCTGTCCAATCATTACGATCAGCTCGAAAAGCAGCGCACCTTCATCGATACGCTTTTGCAGCTCGGCGCCGACGGCGTCATCATGTCGCCGGCCATCGGCACGCCGGCTTCCGACATCCTGATGGCCGAGGAGAACGGCCTGCCGGCTGTGCTGGTCGCGCGCACCGTCGAGGGTGCCGACGTGCCGGTCTTTCGCGGCGACGACTCTTATGGAACAGGCCTTGCCACCAACCATCTGATCTCGCTCGGCCACAAGCGCATCGCCATGATCGGCGGCACCGACCAGACCTCGACCGGCCGTGACCGCTACCAGGGCTATGTCAACGCGATGGAGGCGGCCGGGCTGGAAGTCAGGCCGTCATGGCGCATCGCCGGCCCACGCACCAAGCAGGCCGGCTTCGAGGCCGCCGGACAGTTCCTGGCGCTGAAGGACAGACCGACGGCTGCCTGCTGCTGGAACGACCTTGTCGCCATCGGCCTGATGAACGGCATTGCCCGTGCCGGCCTTGTGCCCGGCGTCGACATCTCCGTTACCGGCTATGACGACCTCGAAGAGGCGGCGATCGCGACGCCGGCCCTGACCACCGTCTGGAACGGCCAGCGCGAGGTTGGCCGCCGCGCCGCCAGCGCGTTGCTCGACAAGCTCAACGGCCAGACGGTGCGGCCCTCGCAGGAATTGATCAAGCCGGAACTGCATGTGCGTCAGTCGACCGGCAAGCCGGTGGAGCGTGCATGACCAAGGCCGAACAGTTGCAGACCGTCGCCATCCTGGTGCCGGGCGATTTCAACGACCATGCGGTCGACCGCATCAACCGTACGTTCAGGCGTGTCAGAATCGAACGCGCCGATCCGGCGCTCGTCACCGACGAGATGCGCAGTGATGTGCGCGGCATCGCTTCGTTTGCCGGCATCAACGCGGCGATGATGGATGCGCTGCCCAACCTCGAGCTCATCGCCTCCTTCGGCGTCGGCTATGATTCGGTCGATGTCGGCCATGCCCGAGCGAAGAACATCATGGTCACCAACACGCCCGACGTGTTGACCGAGGAGGTCGCCGACACCACGATCGGGCTGTTGATCAACACCATCCGCGATCTGCCGCGCGCCGAAACCTGGCTGCGCGACGGCAGCTGGGTGCGCAAGGGCAACTATCCGCTGAGCCGGCTGACCTTGCGCGGGCGCAGTGTGGGTATTTTCGGCATGGGCCGCATCGGGCAGGCCATCGCCCGGCGTCTGGAAGCTTTTGGCTTGCCGGTCGCCTACCACAACCGGCGCCGTGTCGAAGGTCTTTCCTACCAGTATCATGCGACCCTGAAAGGGCTTGCCGAAGCCGTCGATACGCTGATTTCGGTGGCGCCGGGGGGCGCCTCGACGGAGAAGGCGGTCAATGCCGAGATACTGTCGGCGCTTGGCGCCAACGGCGTCTTCGTCAACATCGGCCGCGGCAGCACGGTCGATGAGGCAGCGCTCGCGGCAGCACTCGCCAACGGCACCATCGCCGCCGCCGGCCTCGATGTCTTTGCCGACGAACCGAATGTGCCCAAGGCGCTGCTCGACGCGCCCAACACCTCGCTGCTGCCGCATGTCGGCTCGGCCTCGGACCACACCCGCCGCGCCATGGCGGATCTGTGCGTCGACAATCTGGTGTCCTGGTTCACCGAGCGCCGTCCGCTGACCCCGGTGCCCGAGACGGCGCATGTGACTGCTAGAAACTGATCGGTGGTTGCCACATTTATTAACGTCAGCTTAACGCTTTGGAATCATTGTTCAACCTGTCCGTGTACGTGGATGAAGAATGATGAAAGCACTTTCCGCATTGATCGCTGCCGCGGCGCTGTTTGGTGGCATTCAGCTGTTTCATGGCGGCAGCCGTGAAAGCGTGGCCAACGAGGCCGCCCCGTCCAACAGCTACAGGCTGGTCGCCAATGGCGATGAGGCGGTCTGTGCAGTCA
>NZ_RZPH01000887.1:0-2558 GCF_004022825.1 Mesorhizobium sp. M7A.F.Ca.CA.004.04.2.1 | reverse complement strand
ACGATGGCTAGCATTCCTGAACGGCAAACGTCGAAGGCGGCCGGCTGGTCGCGGCGCACGGCCGCTTTTTCGTTGGTGCTGCTGCTGACGGTCTTCGTCGGCCATCGCTTCGATCTCGTCGAAACACCTGTCTTTCTGTGGGTGCTCGGCATTGTCGCGCTGCTGGCGGCGATGGCGCTGTTGTTTGCCGGGTTTGCCTTTTCGCGGCTGTGGAATTTCGGCGACCGCGGCGGCCGCGACCTGACGGGCGGCGCGCTGCTGGCATTGCTGGTGCTCGCACCCTACGGCGTCGCCGCCTACTGGGCGACGATCTATCCGCCGCTCAGGGATATCTCGACGGATTTCGACGAACCGCCGGCGCTCGACGTGAGCGACCGGACGAAGGATATGAACGTGCTTGCGCCGTCGACGCCTGGGGAACAGCGGCTGCAGGCCGATAGCTATCCGCTGGTCAGCGCACGCAGCTACGACCTGCCGTTCGAGACTGTCGTCAATGCCGTCGAAACCGTACTCGACCGGCGCGACTGGGAGCTGTCGGAGCCCTATCCCGATCTCGCCGGGCAAAGCGAGGTGACCATCACCGCCGTCGCCAAGGGCTTCGTGATCGGCCTTCCCGCCGATGTGGCGATCCGCGTGACGGACGATGGCGACACGGTCATCGTCGATATGCGGTCGGCATCCCGCTACGGCCGCTACGACCTTGGCGACAATGCCGCGCGCATCACCGAATTCCTGGCGGAGCTCGACCAGGAAGTCGCCGGTCAGGTCGGCGCCGCGCCAGCCGAATAAGGCTTCGGCACTTAGCAGCGGTCCAGGTTGGCCTATCCGGCCGGCGTGAAAATGCCGTCGATGGCCGGTGCGCCGTCTGTCGTGACCAGACCGCGCGCCGTCAGATCCTCGAGATGGGCAAGCACCGACAATCCGGCGGCGCCATGCAGCCGCGGGTCGGTGTCCCTGTAGATCGCCTTGACCATGTCCACGATCGTCCGGTCGCCTTCTCTGACCCGCTCCAGAATGGCGCGCTCGCGCATCTTGCGATGCGTCTTCAACCCGCGCATGAAAGCGCGCGGTGCTGTCACCGGCCCGCCATGTCCTGGCAACAGCAAGCGGTCCCCGCGTTCGATCAAGCGGTCCAGCGAGGCCATGTAGTCGGCCATCGCTCCATCCGGCGGGGCGACGATGGAGGTTGCCCAGGCCATGACATGATCGGCCGAAAACAGGATGCCGGTTCCCTGCAGCGCGAACGCCGCATGATTGGCGGTGTGGCCCGGGGTCAGAACCGTCCTGATCGACCAGCCGTCGCCGTCGACCACCTCGCCGTCGGGCAGGGCGACATCAGGGATGAAAGCCGTGTCGGCACTGGCATCGAGCGCATTGGTCTCGCCGATATGCAGGGCTCTTGCCGGCCGGTGCGGCCCCTCTGCCAGCACGAGGGCGCCGGTGCGCTCTTTCAGCCGGGCCGCCAGCGGGGAGTGGTCGCGATGCGTGTGGCTGACGAAGATATGGCTGACCGGCCGGCCTGCGATCACCTCGATCAGGGTCCGCAGATGCGCCTCGTCCTCCGGCCCCGGATCGATCACCGCCAGCGTATCGCGGCCAACAACGTAGCTGTTGGTGCCGTGAAAGGTGAAGGGGCTTGGATTGCGGGCCGTGATGCGCTGGACATCGGGCGCGACATTCACCCCCTGGCCATAGAAGGGGTCGAAGCCGGTATCGAATTTCAGTGCCATGCATCGGTGCCTTGTTTCGGGAAACGGCAAAACCGATTGCCGCACAACACGCAAGCCAATATAGGAGGATGTGAGGCCGCGAACATCGGAGTGCGGCAATCGGATTGGGGAAATACCATGGCAATTGCAACTACGATGCGTCCGCTTGTTTCTCTGGCTCTGCCGCAAAACGGCGCGGCGCGGCTGGCAACGCAGCTTTTCCTGGCCATCGCCGGAACGCTTGTGCTGACACTGTCGGCCAAGACCAAGGTAATGCTCGGGCCGGTCGACATTTCGATGCAGACGCTGGCCGTGCTGCTGATCGCCGCCGCCTTCGGCATGCGTCTCGGCGTCGCCACCCTGCTGCTCTACATGGCCGAGGGCGCCATGGGCTTCCCCGTCTTCCAGAGCACGCCTGAAAAGGGTCTCGGCATTGCCTACATGCTCGGCTCGACCGGCGGCTATCTCGCCGGCTTCGTGGTCATGGCGGCAATTGTCGGCTGGGCGGCGGATCGCGGCTGGGACCGCCATCCAATCAAGCTTTTCAACGCCATGCTGGTTGGCGAAGTCGTCATGATGGCAATGGGCTTTGCCTGGCTGGCGCTGCTCATCGGTCCGGAAAAGTCGTGGCAGTTCGGCGTCGTGCCGTTCATCGTCGGCGACCTGATCAAGGTGGCGCTCGCGGCAAGCCTGGTGCCGGCCGTCTGGACGCTGCTGAAGCGCGGCTGAAGCGCGCGATCGAAGAAACGGCCAGGGGCAATCAAGCCACTGGCCGGAGCGGCGTCACTGGCGGATTTCCGGTCTGATGTCCGCCAACCTCGATAGATTGTCGGTTATATCGCCCTAGAC
>NZ_RZPH01000886.1:0-2559 GCF_004022825.1 Mesorhizobium sp. M7A.F.Ca.CA.004.04.2.1 | reverse complement strand
AAAGGCGCCCGCCGAGGCGCGACGGCGTCGTCGCGGCAGCCATTGGCGTCAAGCGCCGCCAGGATGCGTCCGCGGTCGCGGCGCGAGCCGCCGCCGGCCAGCCGCTCGCGCTTGTTCTGCAAGGCGTCGAGATTGGCATTCATGCGATCGATGGTGGCGTTTAGCCCGGCGCATTGATTGAGGTTGCGGCCAAACAGCGAAAAGCCGCATCCGGCCCGGCTCGCCTGGCCGCGGGCTTTCGAAATCTGCTCATGCTGCCTCGCAATTGCGGAATCGTATTTCCGGATCAGCGCCGGACCGCCACCGCCGCCGCGCGAGGACGCGGCAAGATCGGCTTCCAGCTGGCGGCAGACCCGCGAAGCAGCCTGTGGCTCGGATACCCCCCAGGTTGCGGACAACAGGAGGCCAAGCAGCATGGCAGCATGCGCCTGCTTCCACCCTCCGCTTGCCATCCGCCCAAACTCCGCCTGCCAAATCCGACTGTTAGCCCGCAATGCTACCGTGTTCGCGGTTAACTGCAGTTTACCGCGAAATCCGTGTTCAGCCCAGATTGACGACCGCCTGTGCCTTGTGGGCGGCTTCCACGACGGCAAGCGCCGTCATGTTGACGACGCCGCGCGAGGTGACCGACGGCGTCAATATATGCGCCGGCATGTCCGTGCCGAGCAGGATCGGCCCGACGTGTAGCGCATCCATCATGGTCCTGAGCGCCGTCAGCGTGATGTTGGCCGAATCGAGATTGGGGAACACCAGCAAATTGGCTTCGCCCTTCAGCCGTGAATGCGGATATACGCGCTGGCGCAGATGCTCCGACAGAGCGGAATCGGCGTGCATCTCGCCATCGCATTCCAGCTCTGGGGCAATGCGCGCCAGGATCGCCGCCGCTTGCCGCATCTTCAGGGCACTGGGCGAATCGCGCGAGCCGAAATCCGAATGCGAGAGCAGCGCTGCCTTCGGCTCGATGCCGAAGCGCTGGATTTCTTCCGCCGCCAGCACCGTCATCTCAGCGATTTCTTCCGCCGTCGGGTCGACGGAGACATGCGTGTCGGTCAGGAAGATGATGCCGCGCTGCGAGATCAGCATCGAGAGCGTCGACAGGTCGCGATCCTTGACGCCGGTGCGCGGGCCGATGATCAAGGTGACGTTGCGCAGATGCCGCTCGAAGCGCCCTTCGAGGCCGCAAACCATTGCATCGGCATCGCCGCGTTTCAGCGCAAGTGCTGCGATCACCGTGTTGTCGGTGCGCACCATGGTGCGCGCGGCTTCCGTCGTGACGCCGCGCCGGCCGGCGAGTTCGATCAGAAGGTCGACATAATGGCGGTAGCGCGGATCGTCTTCCGGGTTGATCAGGCCGAAATCCACACCGGGCTTGATGCGCAAGCCGTAGCGCTTCAGGCGCACCTCGATGACGTGCGGCCGGCCGATCAGGATCGGCTCGGCGATGCCTTCCTCGAGCACCACCTGGGCGGCGCGCAGCACGCGCTCATCCTCGCCGTCTGCATAGATGACGCGCTTGGCGCTCGATGCCTTGGCGGACGAGAACACCGGCTTCATCACCAGGCCGGAGCGGAAGACGAAGCGGTTCAGCTTGTCGATATAGGCGGCGAAATCGGTGATCGGCCGCGTCGCGACACCGGTGTCGCAGGCCGCCTTGGCGACCGCGGGCGCTATGCGCAGGATCAGGCGTGGATCGAAGGGCGAAGGGATCAGGAATTCAGGGCCGAAGATCGGCGTCTCGCCGGAATAGGCGCGGGCAGCGACATCTGAAGGTTCCTCGCGGGCAAGGGCTGCGATGGCGCGGACCGCCGCCATCTTCATCTCCTCGTTGATAGCGCTGGCACCACAGTCGAGCGCGCCGCGGAAGATGTAAGGAAAACACAGTACGTTGTTGACCTGATTGGGAAAATCGGACCTGCCTGTGCAGATCATCGCATCGGGACGCGCCGCACGCGCCGTTTCCGGCATGATCTCCGGATTGGGGTTGGCCAGCGCCAGGATCAGCGGTTTTGGCGCCATGTGCTCAAGCAGTTCCGGCTTCAGCACGCCTGCCGCCGAGAGGCCGAGGAAGACATCTGCGCCCGATATGACGTCGGCCAGCGTGCGCGCCTCGGTGTCCTTCACATAAGGGTCTTTCCAGCGGTCCATCTCGTCGGTCCGCCCTTTGTAGGCAACGCCGAAACGGTCGGTGACCCAGATGTTTTCGACTTTGGCGCCGAGCGAGACCAGCAGGTTGAGGCAGGCAAGGGCGGCAGCCCCGGCGCCGGAGGTGACGATCTTGATGTCCGATATGGTTTTTCGGGCGAATTCCAGCCCGTTGAGCACGGCGGCAGCGACGATGATGGCGGTGCCATGCTGGTCGTCGTGGAACACCGGTATCTTCATGCGCGCCTTCAACTGTTCCTCGACCTCGAAGCATTCCGGTGCCTTGATGTCTTCGAGGTTGATGCCGCCGAAAGTCGGCTCCAGCGCCGAGATCGTCTCGACCATGCGCTCGATCCCCGGCGCGTCGATCTCGATGTCGAAGACATCGATACCGGCGAACTTCTTGAACAGGACGGC
>NZ_RZPH01000885.1:0-2562 GCF_004022825.1 Mesorhizobium sp. M7A.F.Ca.CA.004.04.2.1 | reverse complement strand
GACATCTTCCGGCCCGCGCCCCATCAGCTGACGCAGCAGGCGGTTGGCGAGGTCGTCGAAATCGCTCATCCGCTCGCGCAGATAGGGATCGGTCATGTGCAGCATGCGGGCGCGCATGTCGCTCTGCACCTTTTCCACCGCCGCTTCGGCCGTCAGGCCGTTGCGGATGGCCTCTTCCAGCCGCCGCACCCAGCCGCGATCGTTGGCGAACATGCGATAGGCTTCCAACACCTGGCGATGCTCGCCTTCGAAGGCGACGTCGCGGCGTTCCAGCATGTCGTCGATGGACAGCCTGAGCGAGCTGAGTGAGGTCTCGAGGCGGCGGACCTCTTCCTCGCTGTCTTCGTTGAACAGATTGGTGACGACGATGCGCGGCTCGTGCAGCACGACATGGCCGAGCCCGACGCCTTCATTGAAGGACAGGCCGGTGAAGCTGACAGGGCGGCGCAGATCGAGTTCGAGGCCGGGCCGGGTCAGCCGCGCCAGATCGCCGGTGGCGATCATCTCGGCGATCACCATCGCCGTGGTTTCCAGCGCCTCGACCTCGTCGTCGCGGTAGTGGCGCATGGTCTTGTTCTGCACCACCAGCACGCCCAGCGTGCGCCCTGCCCGCAGCACCGGCACGCCGAGGAACGAGTTGTAGATCTCTTCCCCGGTCTCAGGCAGATAGGCGAAGGCAGGGTGTTCCTGCGCATTGGACAGGTTGAGCGGCCGCGCGCTGGCGGCGATCGTGCCGACCAGGCCTTGGCCCAGCCGCAACTGCGCCAAATGGACGGCGTTCGGGTTCAGACCTTCGGTAGCGTAGAGTTCGAGCACCGAATCGGCGCGCAGCACATAGAGCGAGCAGACTTCCGCGACCATGTTGGAGGCGATGTCGCGCACGATCCGGTCAAGCCGCTCCTGCGGCTCCAGCGGCTCCTGCATGAGCTCGCGGAGCCGTTTGAGCAAAACGCGCGGGCCACTGGCCTGATCACGCATCGCGGCTTCTTCTCCAATGGGCATTCTGCCCGCCGCAGTTTCCACCGCGACCGGCGCACACGCAACAACTCAAATCGTTCTCGCTACTGCTTATCCAGACCGTAGACGGAATGCAAAGTACGAACCGCAAGTTCCGTATACGGACCGTCGATCAGGATCGAAATCTTGATCTCGGAGGTCGTGATGGCGCGGATGTTGATCGATTTGTCGGCCAGAGCCTTGAAAGCGGTGGCGGCGACGCCGGCATGGCTCCTCATGCCGATGCCGATGACCGAAACCTTCGACATGCCGGCTTCCGACTGCACGACATCGTAGCCGATCGAAGCCTTGAGGCGTTCAAGCACGGCCAGCGCCTTGTCGACATCGCCCGACGGCACGGTGAAGGTCATGTCGGTGAACTTGCCGTCCTCGGAAATGTTCTGGACGATCATGTCGACATTGATGTTGGCCTCGGCCAGCGGCCCGAAGATGCCGGCGGCAACGCCCGGCCGGTCGCCGACCCGGCGCAGCGAAATCTGCGCTTCATCCTTGGCGTAGGCAATTCCGGTGACGACCTGCTGTTCCACGATCTCTTCCTCGTCGCAAATGAGCGTTCCGGGCGGATTGAGCAAATCCCCCATTCCGGGCGCGTCGGGATCGTCGAAGGACGACCGCACGAAGGTACGCACCCTGTGCACCATGGCAAGCTCGACCGAACGCACCTGCAGAACCTTGGCGCCGAGCGAAGCCATTTCAAGCATTTCCTCGAACGATATCTTGGCCAGCCGCCGCGCCTTGGGCTCGATGCGCGGATCGGTGGTGTAGACCCCGTCGACGTCGGTATAGATGTCGCAGCGATCAGCCTTGACCGCCGCGGCGATGGCGACGGCACTGGTGTCGGAGCCGCCGCGGCCGAGCGTGGCGATACGATTGTCCGGGCCGATGCCCTGGAACCCGGCGATCACCGCCACCTGGCCCTCGCCGAAGCGCTTGATCAGGAACGCGCCGTCGATATCGAGGATGCGCGCCGCTCCATGCGCATTGTCGGTCTTGATCGGGATCTGCCAGCCCTGCCAGGAGCGGGCGTGCACGCCCATGTTCTGCAAGGTGATGGCCAGAAGGCCGGCCGTGACCTGCTCGCCGGAAGCGACGACCGCATCATATTCGCGTGCGTCATGCATCGGCGAGGCCTCACGCGTCCAGCCGACCAGTTCATTGGTCTTCCCGGCCATCGCCGAAACGACCACCGCCACCTCGTGGCCAGCGTCGACCTCGCGTTTTACGTGACGCGCCACGTTGCGGATGCGGGCGATGTCGGCGACCGAGGTTCCGCCGAATTTCATCACGATGCGCGCCATGGGAGCGAAATGCCTTTGCCTGAAGCCGGATCCCGGCCAAAAGCCGAAATCCCGAAAAGCGGAAGGCCGGCTGACGCCGGCCGCTGAATGCGCGGCCTCCTTAGCCAAATGATGAAGGTTTCGCAAGGCTGGCGGCCGATTGCCGGCGCCAGAACCCGGCATATTGCCTTCCGCCCCGCCGCCGCCTACGAAATGCAGCCTGCGGGGAATTCTTTTGGTTCGGCATAACAGATGATGATTGCTCGTC
>NZ_RZPH01000884.1:0-2566 GCF_004022825.1 Mesorhizobium sp. M7A.F.Ca.CA.004.04.2.1 | reverse complement strand
GTTCTCGAACCGCCAATCTCATTCCAAATCATCGATACCGGGCGCGCGGCATGTTCGCTCCGCGCGGCCATTCTCATTCTTCGAAAGACCGACATGAACACCGGAACCGTGAAGTTCTACAATGGCCGGACCGGCTTCATTCAGCCGACCGATGGCGGCAAGGACGTCTTTGTCCATGTCAGCGCACTGGAGCGCGCCGGCTTCCCCGGCCTCGCCGAAGGCCAGAAGCTGCAGTTCGAGTTGGAGCGTGACACCAAGGGCCGCGAGTCGGCCGCCAATTTGCAAATGATCTGATCCGGCCGAATTCGATGAACGCTGACCACGGATGTACTGGCAGCTCTCGAAAGAGGCTTATTTCCAGCGACTGCCGGAAATAGGAAAGCGGGGCTCGTCCCCGCTTTTTTGTTTTCAGGACCGCTGCTTTGCATAGGTAAGACAATGCCGGACCGCACCACCCACTCCATCGCGCACTTCACCGCACCTTTCGTGCTCGGCGGACTGGAAGGGCAGCTGCCGGCCGGCGACTACGACATCGACCACGACGAAGAGCTGATCGAGGGCATGTCGCGGCTTGCCTGGCGCCGCGTCGCCACTTTCATCCATCTGCCGGCAAGGGCAGCGAAAAACCCGCCCACCAGCCAGCTTGTCGCCATCGATTACCTCGAACTCGAAACAGCGCTGAAGCGCGACAGGGAGAATGCAGCATGATCCGTTTCCAGCAGAATGCGCGCCCGCGCACCGACACACCCGCGCACCAGTTTTCGATCGGTCAGACCGTGCGCATGAAGAGCCGCACCGGCCTCGTTCAGAAGACCGCCGAACTGTTCCAGATCAAGAGCAGGCTGCCGGTCAAGGATGGTTCGCCGCAATACCGCATCCGCAGCGAGCAGGAGACCTATGAGCGGGTCACCACCGAAGACAATCTCGAACCGGCAGATCCGGTTGTTGCCGACAACCCCGTTGTTGCCAGCAACCCGCTCGTCTGAGACCCCACCGCCAAGCCAACACTGAAGCAGGAGCACGACATGTCCAAAGGTCAACAGCGTAGCAACCGCGAGACACGCAAGCCGAAGAAGGACAAGGTCGTGGCAAAGCCCGCCTCCCCGTTCGGTTCGTCGGTCAAGCAGGCGGAGAGCAGCTTGAAGCCGAAGTCGAAAGGCTGACAAACTGGAGGGCGCGCCTCGTGCGCCCTTTCCGTCGTCCTCTGTGAGGTGGCGAATTGACTGGACAGGCCTGCGCAATGCTCTGCCACGGAGGCGCGCTTGAATTTCGTCATCGAGTTCTACCGGTTGCGCGACGCCGACGAAGCCACTCTCGACAAGGTGTCGCTGGAGGCGCCGAACCTGCGCGCCGCGCTGCAGGACGCCACCGCGCTGTTCCACACGCTGGCGATGCCGCAAATCCCCGATCGCCTGCGCATCTGTGACGACAGTGGCAGCGAGCTCTATGCCGGCCCGGCCGACGGCGCCTATCCGGTTTAGAGCAGCGGTGCTGCCCCACGACTCCATTAAAGTTCACGTAAGATCGAGGCCCTAATATCCGCCTGAACCGGGCCGCTGCCGCGATTGGTGGCCGAGACGTTGCGGGCGACCACCCACGATCGCCGCTCATACCCGAAGGCAGGAGGCGCATGGACAGGTCGCGCATCATCGTGACGGCGGTGGTGTTGGCCATGCTGGGCGCCATCTTGCCAATCGCAGCTATGTTTCATCTCGCTTGGATTCAGGCCGTCCAAAAGGAACATGAGCGGCTGCAGCTGTTCGCCAGCCGCGCCATCGCCAGGGCCGACATCTCGCTCAACGATGCCACCGCCGCCTTGCGGCAGATCGACCAGTTCACCGGCATCCGCTGTTCGGCGGACCATATAGCCCGTATGCGGCAACTCACCATCAACACGCGCCCGATCGAAGAAATGGGCTATTTCGAAAACGGCCTGCTCAAATGCTCTTCCTGGGGACCGACCGAAGGGCGCGTTGCGCAATCCACCCCTGACTTCACCACCAGGGACGGCATTGCCGTCACCGCCCGCATGCAGCCGGTGATGAGCGAGGACCATTTTCTGATGGCGCTGCGATACAGGGATCACAACGTCCTTGTCGATCCGGTACGCTTTGTCGACGTCATCGTCGATCCCAGTGTCCAGCTCGCCTTGACGACGCAAACGGGCATCCTGCTTGGCGCGTTGAACGGCCCGAATCCTGCTCGTATCGAGAAGATCATCGCCGGTCCCGGCGAAGGCATCGATGACGATCTCCTGTTTGCCACGGCGCGCGGGACGGACTGGATTGCTGTCGCCACCGAACCGACAAGCCAGATCCTGGGCAGCGTTCGCAAGCAGCAATTCATGCTGCTTCCGCTCGGCGCCTTCATGGCTGCCTTCATCATCGGCGTGGTTGTGTGGCTGTCACGAAGGCGGCTTTCGCCCTTGGGAGAATTGCAGATCGCCGTGCGCAAGCACGAATTCATCGTCCACTATCAGCCGATCGTCGAGCTCAGGACCGGCAATTGCATCGGCGCGGAAGCGCTGGTGCGCTGGAAGCGGCCGAATGGCTCCCTGGTCCGGCCC
>NZ_RZPH01000883.1:0-2570 GCF_004022825.1 Mesorhizobium sp. M7A.F.Ca.CA.004.04.2.1 | reverse complement strand
GGCCGTGGACGATCGGCACGAAGCCGTCGATGCCGGGATATTTAGGCAGCAGCGTGCGGTTGGCGGTGTCGGCGATGGAATGGCAGACGGTGGCCGAGCAATTGACGCTGGCGACGATGCCGATGAAGTTGCGCGTGCCGGCGCGGCCATCGGCGCGGCGATAGCCCATGAAGGTGCGGGCCCGGTCGGCCTCCGTCGCGTGCTCGGCCTCGCTCGGCGGCACGACCGGCAAGCGGCCGGATTCGAAAACCAGATTGTGCGAATGAACGTGCTCGCCCGCTGCAATATCCTGTGTCGCGCGACCGATCGCCTGGGCGTATTTTACCACGGCCTCGCCGACGGCGATCGGCTGGATCGCCACCTTGTGGCCGGGCTCGATCAGCGCACTGGCGACGGCACCGCCCGGCAGCGCGGTGCCGATCTCGATGCGGCCATTGGCGACGGCGACATTGTCGGCGGGGGACAGGAGAATGCAGTTGGAGGCGTTCACGGGCGGTTTCCTGGGTGATCCTGGGTTGCGCGGACGGATTGACACGCGTCTGTTTAGAGATATTGTCTTTTATCGTGAAAAAACAGTTTTGCGTCAATTGTTTTTTCACTGGGGAGTTCCGCATGTCCTTGGTTGTTCCGGGAAGCAATTTCGCTTCTCAGGGCCATGGGAACGTCATATTGCGCTTCAAACCGGCCGCCGCAAGCGACGGCGTGCAACGGGTCAGGGATGTCGAAGAGCAACAACGTCTACAAGGATGCCTACAACCGCTGCCTGCGGCTGCTCGACGAAACGCGCAGCCTGCCTTCGGAGCCGGAACTGGGCACCTTGCTTGGCGTCAGCCGTACGACCGTCCGCACCATTCTTGCGCGCATGGAAGAGACAGGGCTGATCGCCTGGGACAAGCGCGCCAAGACGGTGCTGCGCGAAGCGCGTCCGGACGATTTTTTCCCCGAAGAAGAGACCGACACGCTGGCCGAGATCATCGAACGGTCGTTCATGCGCAGGCTGCTCGCCGGCGGCGCCGAAGCCGGCATGCAGATCAACGAACTCGAACTGGCGCGTGAGATCGGCGTCGGCACCACCAGCGTGCGCGAGTTCCTGATCCGCTTCTCCCGCTTCGGCCTGATCGAGAAGCGCCGCAACAGCCATTGGGTGCTGAAGGGCTTTACGCGCGCCTTCGCGCTGGAGCTGACCGAAATCCGCGAAATGTTCGAACTGCGCTCGGCGGCCGCCTTCACCGCTCTGCCGCAGGACAGCGCGGTCTGGGCCGATCTCGACCGTCTGGAAGACGAGCATCGCCAGCTGGCAAACGAGATCTCCACCCGCTTCAACGAATTCTCCGAGCTGGATGAGCGCTTGCACAGACTCATCCACCGGGCATCGCATAACCGCTTCATCGTCGATTTCTACGATGTCATCGCCATGATCTTCCACTACCACTACCAGTGGAACAAGGCGCAGGAACGCGAACGCAACGAAGTCGCGATCGGCGAGCATCTGGTCTATATCGAGGCGCTGAAATCGCGCGACCTCGGCAAGGTCGACGCCGCCTGCCGCAAGCATCTGAAGTCGGCGCGCCAGACATTGCTGACCTCGATCCCGGAGAGCCGGTCGCTACAAAAATCCTGAGCCGCGCTGAGGCTCAGAGTCTTGTTTCATGCATGTCGTTGTCCCAAAACCGCCGCACCCTTTTGGGCGACATGCATTGATATGCCGCGTTGCCGCAGCGGTGATTTGGCGATTTTCCACCCGCCAGCCCCGTGCTAGGTATGTCGCGTTGCTGTGAAGAGGCAGGGCTTTGGGCGTATCGAGGAGACGGTGGAGCATGCCGGTCGCGCTTGTCGCGGCCTACTTGCTGTTGCTCCAGTCGACGCTTGGCGCATTCGCCTTCGGCGCCGGTCCCAACGCATCGCAGCTCGATGCGTTCGGCAACGTCATCTGTACCCATGATGGCGCCACCCAGCTTCCGGGCGGCGACCAGCGTCCCTCCCATCTTCCGGCATGCTGCGTGCTCGGCTGCAGCATGGTTTCGGCGGCCTTTGCGCCGCCGCCCGATGCCGGGCTAGCATTGCACAGCCTTTCCTTTGAAACGGTCGCCTTTGTCTTCCCGGCGGCCATTCATCTCGACTTTGCGCGTGAGCGCTCGCCGTCGAACCCGCGCGCGCCGCCGCTGACGGCCTGAGCCTGTTTGCCCGGCGGAACCTTTCGTGGGCGTACCCATCCAAAGATCAAACTGCTCGCGACCGGCAACGGCGCGACCATCACTTCATGGAGCAACCATGTCCTATTTTTTCCCTGACGCCGCGCGTCCTGCGCCCGGCGGCATTCTACGCGGCATCGAAGAGCGTGTCGGCATTGCCGTGCTGGCTCTTGCGCTGCTGTTCACAGGCGCCCAGTCCGTCCTCGCGCATGAGTTCAAACTTGGCGATCTCGAGATCGGCCACCCCTGGTCGCGCGCCACACCTGCCGGTGCCAAAGTGGCCGGGGGTTATTTCACCGTCACCAACAATGGCAGTGCACCGGACCGGCTGGTGTCGATTTCGTCCGATGTTTCTGAAAAGGCCGAGCTGCATGAGAT
>NZ_RZPH01000882.1:0-2571 GCF_004022825.1 Mesorhizobium sp. M7A.F.Ca.CA.004.04.2.1 | reverse complement strand
CTTCAACCCGAGTTTCCTGGCGCCCGCCATGCCGCGGCTGGAGGACCGCGAGGTGCGGCTGGCGGTCATCCGCGACGGCGACGAATACCGCAACCGGCTGCGCCTTCTGGTGCCGTTCTCGGTGGAACGGCCGGTGGTGCCGCTCGGCGTGCCGGTCATGCGCACATGGTCGAGCCCGTTCGGTCCGCTCGGCACGCCGCTGGTCGACCGCGACGATCCGGTCGGCGTCGTCGAAGACTTCTTCTCGATGCTGTCGCGCCCGCACCTCAAGCTGCCGAAAGTCTTCGTCCTGGCCGATGTCCGGCTCGATGGCCCGGTGGCGAGCCTGCTTGCCACCGTGGCCGAGGCGCGCGGCCTGACGCTGGTCACCACCGGCCAGATCCAGCGCCCGGCGCTGGAGAGCGAGCTCGATGGAGATGATTATCTGAAGGCCTCGCTGCGCGCGCACCATTATCGCGAGTTCCGCCGCCTGAAGCGGCGCCTTGGCGACCTTGGCAAGCTTGAGCATGTCGTGGCGCGCGGCCCCGAAGACATCCGCCATGCCATCGAAGGCTTCCTGTCGCTGGAAGCGGCCGGCTGGAAAGGCCGCGAACGCACCGCCATGGCGATCGACCGCTTCCGCGCCGCCTTCGCCCGCGAAGCCGTGCACCGGCTGGCCGAACAGGACATGTGCCGCATCCATTCGCTGACGCTCGACGGCCGCACCATCGCCTGCCTGATCGTCTTCGTCGAAGCCGGCATCGCCTATACCTGGAAGACGGCCTATGACGAGACGCTGGCCAGCTATTCGCCCGGCACGCTGCTGATGATCGAGGTGACCAGGCAGCATCTCGACGATCCCAACATCATGATGACCGATTCCTGCGCGGTGCCCGACCATCCGGTGATGAGCCGGCTATGGGCGGAGCGCAAGCCGATGGGCACGCTGGTGATCGGCCTGGCGCCGGATGCCGACCGCCTCACCCGCCAGGCCGCCTCGCAACTGCACCTCTACCGCGAGACCCGCAACATGGCCCGCCTGCTGCGCAACCGCATGAAGAGCCTGTTGGGGCGGCGCTGAGAAAAGGCAGGGTGCGGTTCTGGAGAATGGCACATCTTCGCTGCAATATTTGACGGGTGGGTGACCGGGAGTTTACTTCGGTTGCCAGCAGGCAAACGCGAATATTGATCTCTGCTTATAAAAAAACGAGATTTCTCGCAGAAATTTCCAGTGAAAGCCGATAAAACCTACTCGCATTCTTGTTCTTAATTCACGATAATCTAGTGATTCGGTAGCGATGAGAGAGAAATGTCGCTGAATCATGAGGCCAACGGCGCCCGGCACATCAGTGCGGAGGATAGCGCCGTTGTCCGAAGGGCCGACGAAGACTTCGACGAACTGATTCGAAGCATTCGAGCCGCAACGTATCAAGCTTTGCCTCTCTTCGAAGAGGAGCCCGTGACCGGATTGGCCCAGTCAGACACGCTGGCCGCCTCCCTCGGCTCGACTTCGGCCCGGACGGGCTCGAGCCAGGCCCGCGCCATGCGCGGCTCCTCGCCCTTGTCCAACGACAGGCTGGATCCACGTGCCGGTGACGACTCGGCGTGGTCGTTGGTTGACCACGATGTGGGCAGGCTTGATGCGCAAACGCACGATGCCGACGCTCCCGATACCGACAAATGGGAATTGCAGGAAGAGGTGGCGAAGCTGCAGCGCTTGCAGGATCGCACCTCGAAAGAGCTTGGGCGAAAATCGCGCGAGCTATCGATCGCGAGCAAGACCATTGCCGACCTGGAAGTCCAACTCAACAGGGCACGGCAGACCATTGCGCAAGCGGACAGGCATGCCGGCCAGCGCGCAACGCGGTTCCTCGAAGCGAATGTCGAGGTCGAGCGTCTGGGCCGGAACCTGGCGCGCGTGTCGGGGCAATTTCGCGACGAGATCATCGCCAGGCAAGCCGCAGAGCAGGCGCGTGAGGACGTTGCATCGCGGCTCGCCAGCTTGCAACAGGCCGCCATGCTGCTTCGTTCCAAGGTCGCGGATTACCAGCTCCACAACGAAAGACTGACCGGCAAACTGTCTGCGCAGATGCTGGTGCAGCAGGACCTGCAGGTGCGGCTGTCCACGCTCGAGCATCAGCGCGGCGTTCTCGGCGATTGCGCCGCCGCCGCGCAGGAGCGGGCCGTCGAACTTGAAAAGAGGTTGCGCTCGCTCCAGCGCAGCGCCGCCGATCAAAGCGTGGTCCGCGCAACGCCGAGGGTCGGGCAGCGCGCCGAGGACGTGGCCGAGTATCGGGGCCAAACCTCGGAAGCCGAGATCGCGACGTTGCGCCAGGAGCGCGACGCGGCGCGCCGAGACTATGGCGCGGTGAAGGTCCAACTCGCCGATCTCCGCTTGCGCGGCATGACCGACGAACTCGCGCATGCCCGTTGCCGCGATGAAAACCGCCAGCTTCATCAAAGGCTGGAAACGCTGACACGCCAGGATCCCCCCAGCGGACCGGCAGCCGATGACAATGCCGATCTCGCCAGCCGCCAGCAATTCGTCGAATGTCCGTTCGAGATCGGCATTGTCATCGGCTGCCGGTCCGC
>NZ_RZPH01000881.1:0-2572 GCF_004022825.1 Mesorhizobium sp. M7A.F.Ca.CA.004.04.2.1 | reverse complement strand
GACCGTCGAGTGCTACCAGATCGGGCTTCAGCTGGACCAGGTAGCCGGAAACGAAGCGCGCGGCGATGCCGAGGTTGCGTAGGATCTGCACCAGCAGCCAGCTCGAATCCCGGCACGACCCTTTTTTCGCGGCCAAGGTCTCTTCCGGCGAGAACACGCCGGTTTCCATCCGCACGATATAGGCGATCTCGCGCTGCAGCCGAGCATTGAGGTCGACGAGGAAATTGACGGTATTGGGAGCGCTGCGATCAATGGTGTTCAGCAGCGCCGACAGCAGCGGTCCCGCCGGTTCCGGCGTGCGATAGATGGCGAGATCGTCGCGGATTTCTTCCGGATACTCGAATGGAAACGCCTCGGCCGACGGCTCGACGAAGAAATCGAACGGATTGTAGACCGTCATGTCGGCGACGAGGTCGACCTCGATCTTCAACTCCGTCACCGGCTCCGGAAACACGAAGCGGGCTAGGAAGTTGCCGTAGGGGTCCTGCTGCAGATTGACGAAGTGGTTGGCCGGCTCGACCTTGAGCGAATGGCTCAGCACCTTGGTGCGGGAATGCGGCGCCGGCTGCAGCCTGATGATCTGGGGCCCGAGAACCACCGGCCGGTCGTACTTGTAGTGGGTCAGGTGGTAGACAGCTGCCAGAATTGCCATGGAGCCCCGGAATTCAGCGTTTCAAACGATTTCGCTGAACCCTGACACATCTGGCGACCATTCTCCAAGCAGAGATGTTGCGGTGCACCTAATTTAAGCAACGGTTGCCGGCTCAGAAAAACGCCTGTATCCCCGTCTGCGCCCGTCCCAGGATCAGCGCATGCACGTCATGCGTGCCTTCATAGGTGTTGACCGTCTCCAGATTCTGCGCGTGGCGCATGACGTGGTAGCCGATCTGGATACCGTTGCCGCCATGCATGTCGCGGGCCTGGCGGGCGATGTCGAGCGCCTTGCCGCAATTGTTGCGCTTGACGATCGAGATCATTTCCGGCGCCATCTTGCCTTCATCCAGCAGTCGCCCGACGCGCAAGGATGCCTGCAGCCCAAGCGCGATCTCGGTCTGCATATCCGCCAGCTTCTTCTGGTAGAGCTGCGTGCCGGCCAGCGGCTTGCCGAACTGCTTGCGATCGAGACCGTATTGGCGGGCGCGGTGCCAGCAATCCTCGGCGGCGCCCATCGAGCCCCAGGAAATGCCGAAGCGAGCCCGGTTGAGGCAGCCGAACGGTCCGCCAAGGCCTTTTGCGTTGGGCAGCAGCGCGTCTTCGCCGACCTCGACGCCTTCCATCACCACCTCGCCGGTGATCGACGCCCTCAGCGACAGCTTGCCGCCGATCTTCGGCGCCGAAAGCCCCTTCATGCCCTTTTCCAGCACGAAGCCACGGATCTCGTCCTTGCCGTTCTCGCCCTTCAGCTTCGCCCAGACGACGAACACGTCGGCGACCGGCGCGTTGGAAATCCACATCTTCGAACCGGACAGCTTGTAGCCGTTGGCTGTCCTCTCGGCGCGTGTCTTCATGCCGCCCGGGTCGGAGCCGGCATCCGGCTCGGTCAGGCCAAAACAGCCGATCCACTCGCCGCTGGCAAGCTTGGGCAGGTACTTCCTGCGCTGTTCGTCCGAGCCATAGGCGTAGATCGGGTACATCACCAGCGACGACTGCACTGACATCATCGAGCGATAACCCGAGTCGACACGTTCGACTTCCCGCGCGACCAGCCCATAGGTGACGTAGTTCGCGCCAAGCCCGCCGAATTCCTCGGGGATGTTGATGCCGAGCAGGCCGGCCTCGCCCATTTCGCGGAAGATCGCGGCATCGAAAGTTTCGTTGAGGTAGGCGTCCTCGATCCGCGGCGCCAGTCTGTCGGCGGCGAAGGCGGCCGCGCCGTCGCGCACCATGCGCTCGTCTTCCGAAAGCTGGCCCTCGATCAGGAACGGATCTTCCCAGACGAATGCGTTCTTGTCGGCGGCCATCGCGTTTCTCCCAAACCAATGCATGTCGCTCAAAACGATGACATGCATGAAGCAAAATGTTGGCCCGTTCTATCGGCCTGCGCCTCGAAAAAATCAAACGAAATTGATTCACCGATCAATGAGCTCTAGGAATGGGTCATGAGTGTCCAACGCCGCCTTTTGCCCAACATAAGCGCCCTTGCCGCCTTCGAGGCTGTGGCCCGGCTGGGCAGTTTCACCGCTGCCGCCCAGGAGCTCGATTTGACCCAGGGCGCAGTCAGCCGGCAGATCAGATCGCTTGAAGACCAATTCGGCCGCCGGCTGTTCGAACGCGACAGCCGCAATGTCAGGCTGTCGACATCGGGCGAAATCTACGCCGAGGCGGTGCGTTCGGCACTTGGCCAGTTGCGTGACGCAGCCCTTGGATTGATGAGCAATCGGCATAGCGGCATCCTGAACCTTGCCATTCTGCCGACCTTCGGCACGCGCTGGCTGATGCCGATGATCCCCGATTTCGTCGAAAGCAATCCCGATATCACCATCAATTTCGTCACTCGCGTCGGCCGCTTCGACTTTGCCAGGGAGAGGCTGGATGCCGCCATCCACTATGGCCTGCCGGACTGGCCTGAGGC
>NZ_RZPH01000087.1:0-10865 GCF_004022825.1 Mesorhizobium sp. M7A.F.Ca.CA.004.04.2.1 | reverse complement strand
ACAGGTCCGGCAGGACTTGGCTGTAGGCCGCCATCGAACTGGCGCCGAAATCCTCAAGCATCCCGCTATCGATCATGATCTTCACGAAGTGCTGCGAAGGCGTGACGATGTCGTAGCCCGACGAGCCGGCCTGCAGCTTGGTGAGCAGGTCCTCGTTGGATGAGAAGGCGTCGACCGTGACCTTTATGCCGGTTTCCTTCTCGAATTTCGTGACCATCTCGGGCGAGATGGAATCCGCCCATGCGTAGATGGCCAGGCTGCCCTCGGCGAGAGCGGGCACGCTAAAGGCGAGGCTCATGGCACCGGCCATGGTGAGCGCTGCAATTTTAGTCGTCATGTCATTCCCCTGTTTGTTGTTCTCCCAGGGGCGACGATAACAAACTGCCGGGTTCGATAAATTCGATTTGCCCGACGCCTTGATTAGGAAAAACTACGCCGCTGCTACTGCCGTCGCTGAAGCAGGAAGGCCACGGTCGCCAGCACCACCGAAACAATCATGATCAAGGTCGAGATTGCGTTGAGCTGCGGCGACACGCCCTGCTTGATCAGCGAGAAAATGTAGACCGGCAGCGTGGTGGCGCCGCCGGAATTCAACAGGTTGCTGGTGATGAAATCATCCATCGAGATGACGAAGGCGAGCATGGCGCCGGCGAACACACCCGGCAGGATGAGCGGCAGCGTGACGCGACGAAAGGCGACCCAACCGGTTGCATAGAGATCGCGGGCGGCTTCCTCCAGATCGAAGTCCATTCCCTGCAGGCGGGCGCGTATCGGCAGGAAGGCGAACGGGATGCAGAAGGTGGTGTGGGCGATCATCAGCTTCACCATTCCGTTGGCGAGCCCGATCTCGGAGAAGAGGATCAGGACGGCGACAGCAACGACGATTTCGGGCAGGAGCAGCGGCAGGTTCACCACCGCTTCGGAGATGCGGCGGAACCGGACATCGCGGCCGCGCACCAGCACCAATGCCGCCATCAACGCGACAAGGGTCGAGGCGACTGTGGCGACCGTGGCGACGAGCAGGGAGGTCTTCACCGCTGTCATCAGGTTGGCGTTGGACAGAGCGGTGGCGTACCAGTGCAATGAGAAGCCGCCCCAATTGGAGACGATCCGGTTCGCATTGAAAGAGTAGAACACCACGACGGCGATGGGCAAATAGAGATAGGCGAAGAAGATCGCGCTGAAGAGACCGAAGCCCGGATAGCGCCTGACATCATCGTCCGCGTTCATGCCGCACGCTCCATGCCTTCGGTGCGCATCGAGCGCAGACCCTGGAAAATCAGGAAGACCATGACCGCGGCCATCAGCACGATGGCGATGGCGGCGCCGAGCGGCCAGTTGCGGGCGCCACCGAACTGTAGCTGGATGAGATTGCCCATCATCATGGTCTTGCCGCCGCCGAGCAGGGTCGGCTCCAGGACCGCGCCGAGGCTTGGAACGAACACCAGGATCGCGCCGGCGATCATGCCGGGCCGGGTGAGGGGCAGGATAACGCGGCGCAATGTGGTGACGCGGTTGCCATAGAGATCATGCGACGCCTCGATGAGCGCAGGGTCGAGTTTCTCGATCGAGGCGAAGATCGGCAGGATCATCAGCGGAATGTAGCTGTAGACGAGACCGAGCAGCATGGCGGTGTTGCCGAACAGCAGCGAGTCCATGTTGTCGACGAGGCCGAGACCGCGAAGGGTCTTTTCGACGACACCATCCTTGCCAAGGATGATGATCCAGGAATAGACGCGCACGATCATCGAAACCCAGAATGGCAGCGTGACGAGATAGATCAGCAGCACTTTGATCGCCGGCCGCTGCAGCGCTATGAAATAGGCGACCGGGAAGCTCAGGAGCAGGCAGATCGATGTTGTCACGGCCGACAGGACCAGCGTTCTGGCAACAACGATGAGATATTGCGGATTGAACTCCATCTCGCCGGTCCAGCCTTCGTTGAACAAAAGCTGCTTGTAGGGCGCTGTGGTGAACACATATTCGAACCCGCCGTAAGGTCCGCGCGTCGAGAACGACACCACGATGATGATGCCGATCGGGATGATCAGCGTCAGCAGCATGATGAGATGGGCCGGCAGCAGGCCGAGGACATTCCAGTCGGGACTTTTTGTGCGTGCCTTCATGCGCCGAGGATCCGCACGGATTCGGCGGCAAAGCCAACTTTTACCGATTGCCCGATTTCGAACATCTGGCCGCGGCTGAGGCTGTTGCGCTTGGAGATGCGCAGCTTGGTTCCGCCCGCTTCAACGAGATAGTATGTGTAGCCGCCAAGATAATTGGTGCTCATGATCGTGCCGTCGACAGCGATCGGGTTGTCCTGCGCGGGCAGGCTGATTTTTTCCGGACGTATCGAGATGAAGGCCTTCTGGCCGGCGACCGCATTCTTGTGAGAGGCCGTCAAGGTCATGCCGAGTTGCGTTTTCACGGTTGCCTGCTCGCCGTCCACGGCAATCACGTCAGCATCGAGGAAGTTGGTCTCGCCGATGAAATCGGCGACGAAGCGGTTCGACGGCTCCTCGTAGATCGCCGCGGGTGTGCCAAGCTGCTGGATCTCGCCATCGCCGAGAACGCAGATGCGATCCGACATGTCGAGCGCTTCTTCCTGGTCGTGGGTGACGAAGACGAAGGTGATGCCGGTCTTGCGCTGCAGGATGCGCAGCTCGTCGCGCATGGCCTGGCGCAGCTTCAGATCGAGTGCGGAGAGCGGTTCGTCGAGCAGCAGCACTTCCGGTTCCGGCGCCAGGGCGCGGGCGAGCGCGACGCGCTGGCGCTGGCCGCCCGACAATTGCTGCGGCTTGCGCCCGGCAAAGGCCTCCATATGGACGAGACGAAGCATATCGGCGACGCGCTTATCGCGGCGGCCCTTTGACCAGCCGAGGTTTTCGAGCCCGAAGCCGATGTTCTGTTCGACGCTCATATGCGGAAACAGGGCGTAGCTCTGGAAGACGGTGTTGACCCGCCGCTTATGCGGGGGGAGTCCCTGTATGTCCGAGCCGTGCAGGAAAATCTGCCCCGCCGTCGGCTGCTCGAAACCGGCGATCATGCGCAGCAGGGTGGTCTTGCCGCAGCCGCTCGGGCCGAGCAGCGTGAAGAACTCGTTGTCGTAGATGTCGAAGGAAACAGGCTTCAGCGCCTGATAGGTGCCGAACACCTTGGAGACGCCCTTGATCTCGACGGCCTTTCGAGGTGCGCCGTGGCCAGCCTCGTCATTCATGGTCAGGCGCTCCGGTCAGGACTTTTGCGAGCTCGGCGATGAAGGTGATCGACGCCGCGCCACTGAGAACGGGCGCGGCGTCGATCAGGTAAGTTACATCTTCTCCCATTTGCCGCTGCGGACGACGAACATGTCGATGTCGATGGCCATGTTGGTCTGTCCGTTGGCATCGAACGAGACGTCTCCCAGAATGCCGTCGTGGTGGATGTCACGAATGGCCTTGCTCAGCGCCTCCTTGTCGTCGAGGCCTTTTTCCTTGATGACCTGAAGCAGGATCTGCGTCGCCTCGTAGGCATATTTCGCATAGGAGCCGGCAGGATCGGGATAAGCCTTGGTTTCATAGGCCTTGTTGAACTCCTCGAGCTTGGGGTTCGACTGGACGGCCGGAGTTCCGGCGATGGTGCCCTCGGCGGCAGCTCCCGCGATCTCGATGAATTTCGGGTCGTAGATGCCTGAAATTCCGTACATCGGCAGATTGCCCATGCCGAGGTCGGCCATCTGGCTGCGCACCAGCGCTGCTTCGGTGACGACACCGCCGAAATAGACCGCGTCGGGCGACGCTGCCTTCGCGGTCGTCAGCATGGCGCGGAAATCGGTCGTGCCGACAGCTGCGGCATCCGAAGAAACGACCTCGCCGCCGGCCGCCTTGAAGAAATCGCCGAACCATTTGGTGTTGGCCGCACCGTAGTCGGTGGTGTCGGAGATGATGGCGATCTTCTTGATCTTGCCTTGCTTGGCGATGGCTTCGGCCAGCGGTTTGTTCTCGTTGACCAGCGTCGGCGTGACGCGGGTCACGTTCGGGAAGTTCTGTTCGGTAATCTTCGGGCTGACCGCGCCCCAGACGATGAACGGCATCTGCGAGCGGTTGAAGACCGGGATCGTCGCCAACGCGACCGAGCTGTTCCAATGCCCCGTTGCCGCGACCACCGCGGGATCGTTGACCAGCTTCTGCGCCGCCGAAACGCCGACCGCCGGATCGGAGGCGTCATCGAGCACGACGCCTTCCACCTGGTGCGGATAGCCGCTGGCATTGGCCTGCTCGATGGCGAGCAGGAAGCCGTTGCGGGCGCCGAGGCCCTGCTGGGCGTTGCCGCCGGAGAGCGGCCCGATGAAGCCGAGCTTGATCTGGTCGGCCTGCGCCTGGGCGGCGCCCAGGGCGATGGCAAACAGAGAGCCGGCCAGAATTGACGATACGCGGATAAGCGCACTGCGCCTGTTTTGCATGGTTCCACCTCAAACAGAATTATCTGCCGCCGTCGTAGCGACCCGGCCGATCGTGATCGTCGGCTGATCATCAGTGTACGGGCGCGTATTCAGTGACGAAATTCGGAAATTGTGACTCGTGAGTTCGGAGATTCGTTCTGTCCGCCCGGGATGGCGATTGATACCTGTCGGCTTCAATCGAGAGACCGACCGCATGGCGGAACTGCTTGTCCAGCAACTGGTGAACTGGATAACCCTTGGCTGCATCTATGCCTTGCTGGCGATCGGATTCAGCCTGATCTTCGGTGTCTTGAACGTCATTCATTTCTCGCACGGCGATGTCGCGATGACGGCGCCGTTCATCACGCTGGCGCTTGCCCAGGCGTTGGCGACCGCTCTTGGCGCCTCGGGGCCCGCCTGGCTGGTGCTTGCGGTTCCGGTCGCCGTGTTCGCCGTCGGTTTGATCGGCGTCCTGCTGGACAAGGTGGTCATCAGGCGCTTCCGCGATGCGCCCGCCATGATGGCGCTGGTGGCGACCGTGGCGCTCGGCATCGTCATCCGCGAGCTGATCCGCCATCTCTATCCGCAGGGATCGAACCCGCATGCCTTCCCGCGCCTGGTGTCGGGCATGGCTTTCGAAATCTCCGGCGTTGCCATCAGCTGGTTCGCGCTGCTGGTGGTGGTGCTGACCGTCGCGCTGGTTGCCATGCTGTTTGTCTTCCTGCGCATGACCCCGCTCGGGCTGCGCATCCGGGCGGCCTCGGAGGACCGGGTCGTGGCGCGCATGATGGGCATCCGCGATGCACGCGTCTTCCGTGCGACGTTCTTCATTGCCTCGGCTATCGGCGCCATCGCTGGACTTCTGTTCGCAAGCTATGCCGGCGTGACACGGTTCGACTTCGGCGTCATGGCCGGCCTGCTCGGCTTTTCCGCCGCGGTCATCGGCGGCCTCGGCTCGATGCCGGGCGCCATACTGGGCGGACTGATCATTGCCGGCATCGAAGTGCTGGCGCAGACATTCGTGCCGGACGGCGCTTCCTACCGGCTGGTCTTCGTCTTCCTGCTGGTCATCGCCGTGCTCATCTTCCGCCCCGCCGGCCTGCTTGGGCGCACCGTCATGGAGAAAGTCTAGCATGCAGGGTCGTGCTTCACCCGACGTGCCGGGCATAGCCGCGGCCACGGTCTTCGCCATCGCCTCGCAAATCATCGGGGCAGCGTTCCTGTACCTCATCCTCAAAGTCGACGGCGGCTGGCAGGTGGTCGGCCTGCTGGCCTTGCTCGGCCTCGGTTTCTATCTGCTGGAGAGGCTGCCGTGGATCGCCGACTATGCGTTGGCGAGCTTTGCCCGGGTTCCGCTCGTGGCGATGATCACTGCGGCGGTCATCGTCCTGGCCTTTCCGTTCTTCGTCGGATCCAACACCTATATCCTCCATCTGCTGATCGTCGCCGAGCTTTATGCGGTGCTGGCGCTGGCGCTCAATTTCCAGCTCGGCAGCGCCAACATCCCGAACTTCGCCACCGGCGCTTCCTACGGCATCGGCGCCTACGTGTCGGCGCTGCTGGCGATCAATTTCGGCGTCAGCTTCTGGCTGACGCTGCCGGTCGCGGCGCTGGCGGCGACCCTGTTCGGTTTCATCATCGGCATCCCGTCGATGCGCACGCGCGACACTTATCTGGCGCTTGTCACCATCGCCTTCGGTGTCGTGGTCCAGCAATTGCTGAACAATTTCAGCTGGACCGGCGGACCCAACGGACTGGTCGGCATTCCGGCGCCCAGCCTGTTCGGCCATTCCTTTGCCGATCCGCTGGTGATCTTCTGCTGGAAGCTGCCGAGCCAGGCGAATTTCTATTATTTGTCGGCCGCACTGGTCGTCGTCGCCATCGTCACCGCGCATCGGCTGCACGGTTCGCGCATCGGTCTGGCCTGGAATGCGCTGCGCGCCGACGAGATCGCCGCCAAGGCGCAAGGCATCAATGTGGCGTGGTTCAAGGTTCTGGCCTTCGCCGTCGACGCCTTTCTCGCCGCCTTCGCCGGCACGATCTACGCCTTCTACGTCTCCTACATTTCTCCCGACAATTTCACCTTCCTGGTCTCCGTCACCATCATGACCATGGTCATCGTCGGCGGCATGGACAATATTTTCGGTGTCATCGTCGGTGCGTTCCTGCTGACCATCCTGCCGGAGAAATTGCGCGCGTTCGCCGACTACCGCCTGCTGTTCTTCGGCGTCGTCATCATCGGCTTCCTGATGATCCGGCCGCAAGGTCTGTTCCCGCAACGCATGCGGCGCTACGGAGGCGGACTGTGAGCGCGCTTCTCAAGGTCGAGAATTTGACGATGCGCTTCGGCGGCCTGGTCGCGCTCAACGATGTCAGCCTGTCGATCGACAAGGGCGCGGTGCTCGCCGTCATCGGCCCGAACGGCGCCGGCAAGTCGACGCTGTTCAATGTCGTGACCGGCGTCTACCGGCCAACCTCCGGTCGCGTGACCTTCGACGGCGCCGAGATCACCGGCCGCCCGTCCTACGAAGTTGTCGACCGCGGCATCGCCCGCACATTCCAGTCGTCGCGTCTGTTCTCCGACCTCAGTGTCCTCGACAACGTCATCATCGGCATGCACACCCGCACCAGGACCGGCGTGCTGACCGCGCTGTTTCGGCCCGGCGCGTCGCGCCGTGAGATGGCGGCCTGCGTGGAAAAGGCCGAAACCCTGCTCAAGCTCGGCTCCGGCGACCTGTTCGAACAACGCTACCGGCCAGCGGGCACGCTGGCGCAGGCCGACAGGCGACGGCTGGAAATTGCCCGCGCGCTCGCATCGCAGCCCAAGCTCTTGCTGCTCGACGAACCTTCGGTCGGCATGGACGACACGGAAACCGACGCACTGGTGGCCGACATCACGCGGCTGCGCGTACAAAACCCTGCTCTGTCGGTAGTTCTGATCGAGCACGACATGCGGGTGGTCGAAGCGTTCCCGCAGCATGTCACCTGCATCGACTATGGCAGCAAGATCGCCGAGGGCGACTTCGCGGCGGTGCGCGCCGACCCGCGCGTCCAGGAAGCCTATCTCGGGAAGGCGGTCGCCCATGCTTGAACTCAGGGATGTCGATACTTCCTATGGCGCGGTGCCGATGCTGCGCGGCGTGGCGATGAGCGTACGCCCCGGCGAACTGGTTTGCCTGCTCGGACCGAACGGCGCCGGCAAGACGACAACCTTCATGACAGTCTGCGGTGTCGTGCGAGCGCAGCGCGGCAAGGTCGAGGTGATGGGCAGGGACATGGCGACGCTCGGCACGGAAAACCTGGCGTCGCTCGGCGTCGGGCTCGTTCCCGAAGGGCGCCGGCTGTTCCCCGGCCTGACCGTGATGGAGAATTTGCGCCTGGGCTATGATGCGGTGTCGGCCAGGGGGCCCAATTTCGCGGTGCAACTGGACAAGATGTGCAAGCTTTTTCCGCGCATCCATGAGCGTTTGCGCCAAGTCGCCGGCACGCTGTCCGGCGGCGAACAGGCGATGGTGGCGCTGGCGCGCGCGCTGATCGGCGAACCCAGACTGGTGATCATGGACGAGCCGTCGCTCGGCCTCTCGCCAAAACTCATCGGCGAGTATTTCGAGATCACAAGGGAAATCCATCGCCAAGGCACGACCATCCTGTTGATCGAACAGAATGCCGAAATGGGGCTGGGCATCGCCGATCGCGGCTATGTGCTGGTCAAGGGTAAGGTCGCCCAGGAGGGGCCGGCAAAGGAGTTGCTCTCGTCCAAGGCGGCCAGAAGCCTTTATCTCTGAGCCGTCCGTTTCTTCTGACTCAACAGTGATGATCCACGCCCCGCGCTCCACATCTTCGGCCATGCTTCCCGGCATTTAGGGACAAGCTAACCACTGCCACATGAAATCATAATTTTCGCTGCCCGGTGCCTCCAGTAAACCAACGATCAGATCTCCGCCGCATCCGCAGACACTCCCGGGGAGAGCCAGAAAGGGCCGCTGAAATGCCAGTCGAAACGGTAGACACGCTTGTTGTTGGCGGCGGCCAGGCGGGGCTGGCCATGAGCGAGCATCTGAGCAAGTGCGGGGTGCCGCATCTCGTGCTCGAGCGAAGCCGCATCGCCGAACGCTGGCGTACCGAAAGATGGGACTCGCTGGTTGCCAATGGTCCCGCCTGGCATGATCGTTTTCCCGGCATGGAATTTCCGGATGCCGGTCCCGACGCCTTTGTCGGCAAGGAGAAGGTCGCCGACTATTTTGTCGCTTACGCCGGCATGATCGCTGCCCCCATCCGCTGCGGCGTGGAGGTCAGGAGCGTGGAAAGGCTTGTCGGCCGTCCCGGCTTCCGGGTCGAAACCTCGGATGGCGTGATCGAGGCCAGGAGCGTGGTTGCCGCTACCGGGGCTTTCCAGCATCCGGTCATTCCGGCGGTTGTCCCCGGGGATGCCGGAGCGATGCAGATCCATTCCAGCGCCTATCGCAATCCGGGCCAGTTGCCCGAAGGTGCGGTGCTGGTGGTCGGCTCCGGGTCCTCGGGGGTGCAGATCGCCGACGAACTCCAGCGCGCGGGACGGCGCGTCTACCTCTCGGTCGGGCCGCATGATCGGCCGCCGCGGGCCTATCGCGAGCGTGACTTCTGCTGGTGGCTGGGGGTTTTGGGCAAATGGGACGCTCAAGCGCCGGCGCCTGGCACCGAACACGTCACCATCGCGGTGAGCGGCGCGCGGGGCGGCCAGACGATCGACTTCCGGCGTCTTGCCGCGCAAGGGATAATGCTGGTTGGCCGGACTGAATCCTACAAGGACGGGGTTCTGACCTTCGCGTCGGACTTGGCTAAAAATATCGCGCGCGGCGATGCGAACTACATGTCGGTGCTGGACGAGGCCGACGCCTATGTCGCTCGCAACGGCCTCGACCTTCCAGAGGAGCCTGCGGCCCGCGAGATCGGACCGGACCCGCAATGCATGACCGATCCCATTCTCGAGCTGAACCTGGCGGAAGCCGGGATAGGTTCGATCATCTGGGCAACGGGTTTCACCGTCGATTACAACTGGCTGAAGGTCGATGTGTTTGACGAAAAGGGCAAGCCGAAGCACCAGCGCGGCGTGTCGACCGAGCCGGGAATCTATTTCCTGGGACTGCCGTGGCAATCGCGGCGGGGGTCGAGCTTCATCTGGGGCGTCTGGCACGACGCCCAGCATGTGGCGGACCATATCTCCACGCAGCGCAAGTACCTGGCCTACCATGCGTCCGCGAAGCGCGAGACCAAAGTGGCATGGAAACGGACGTCCCGACCTCGAGCCGACTGACGGAGACCAAGATGGCCCATACAAGAATTCGCAAGTTCAACACCAAGGACACCTATCCCGAGCAGAAGCTCGACAATGATCTGTGCCAGGCGGTCGTTACGCGGGGCGGCAGGACCGTCTATCTGCGCGGCCAATGCCCGCAGGACCTCGACACGGCCAAGAATATCGAAAGCCATGATCCGGTCGAACAGACGCACAAGGTCATGCAGAACATCCGCCAGCTGATCGAGGAGTGCGGCGGCACCATGGAGCATTTGGTCAAGGTGGTGGTCTACATTACCGATGTCCGCTATCGCGAGGCGGTCTACCGCACCATGGGCGAGTATATCAAAGGCGTGCATCCCGTCTCGACCGGCCTTGTCGTGCAGGCCCTGGCGCGGCCGGACTGGCTGGTCGAGATCGACGGCACCGCAGTTATCCCGGATTAAAGTCATGACATTCTCCATCGTCGCGCGGTGCAGCCGCACCGGCATGTTCGGGGTCGCGGTGTCCTCCTCGTCGCCTGCTGTGGCGGCGCGCTGCGCCTATGCGCAGGCGGGCGCCGGCGCCGTTGCCAGTCAGAACGTCACCGATCCTACGCTGGGACTGCGCGGTCTCGAATTGCTGGCGCGCGGCGCGTCGGCGGCAGAGGCGATTGTCATATTGAAGCGCACCGGTGCCTATCCCGAATACCGGCAGGTGCTGGCTGTCGATGCCGCCGGGACGACCGCTATCCACTCAGGGCCCAAGGCGCTTGGCATCTGGGCGGAGGCGCGTGCGGACAATGTCGCCTGCGGCGGCAACATGCTGGCCCATGACGGCGTTCCGCAAGCCATGGTCGAGGCTTTCCTGGCGTCGGAAGGGCATCTCGGCGACCGCCTCATCGCGACCATGCGCGCCGCGCTGAAAGCGGGCGGCGAGGCCGGCCCGGTCCATTCGGCTGGCATGAAGCTGGTGCGCGAGGTTGCGTGGCCGGTCGCCGATCTGCGCTGCGACTGGACCGACGACTGCCCGATCGAGCAACTGGCGACGCTGTGGGAACTCTACAAGCCACAGCTCGATGCCTATGTGACCCGTGCCATAAACCCATCCGATGCGCCGAGCTACGGCGTGCCGGGCGACGAATAGTCAAGACAGGGGTCGCCTGCGATGAGCGAACTCAGCCACAAGGAC